>JBJERA010000147.1:0-1992 GCA_051882035.1 Hominimerdicola sp. | reverse complement strand
GACGAATTCTTATGGTTTTCAGAAGTATTGTAACTCAGCTTGCAAAGCCAAATGAAAAATTCGTGTATGGTGCAGTTCGTGAAGGCGGTAGAGCACGTGACTTTGAAGAAGCCATTGAATGGCTTGTATCGGCGGGAATGCTTAATCGTGTTTACAATGTATCAAAAACCGAACATCCACTTTCGGCATTTGATAAGCTTGATCAATTCAAACTGTTTGTTTTTGATACCGGTCTTCTCAAGCATATGGCAGGTATTGATAACAATGCAATACTCTTAAAAAGCCATTATCAGTTTAAAGGACCTCTCACGGAAAACTATGTTTTGCAGCAGCTAAGAGGTCAGTTTGAAGTTGAGCCTCGGTATTATTCCGATAAACACAGTGAAATCGATTTTGTGATACAGAACGGTACCGAAATTATTCCTGTTGAAGCAAAGGGAGGAGAAGATAAATCTGCTCCTTCATTTAAAAAATATATTGCCGATTATCATCCTGAATATGCGATTCGCTTCTCAAAGCGTGGATTCAGAAAAGACGGCAATATAACAAACGTTCCGCTCTATCTTGTAAGAAAAACAAAAGAGTTGATATTTTAAAATACGGAGTCGATTTTAGCGAAAAAGTAGTTAACATCAGAATAAAGCATTAGCGTTTTCGCTACTTCATTAAACCTTTTTATCGGTTTTGTTAGTTTTTGTTAATTTTATCCTTTGCATAAGAAAAGCTGTTTTTTCATCTGAAAAAACAGCTTTTAGTGCGTTATATTGCTAATTTGACATTAAAGTATGTTATTTTGGCGTTTTTCGAGAGGTATTTGAACGCCAACCTCTCTGGCAGCTTCCATCTTAAACTTATCAAGAGCCTCACGAGCCTGAGGAACAACTGCGTTGTTCTTTGACATTTCTGTTCCACCCCTTTGCATTGTAATATGCGTTTGCTTTATTATTTTTGCAATCAATCAAGGGTTTATTAATGTTAATTTTTTGGTTTTGAGGTAGGTTTTATTAAATCGTTTTTAACTTTTTGGGTTTATATTGCATTTCTGCACGGTGTTTCGGAAAAATGATTGGTTTATCAATAAACTATAAAATTGACACAATCAGCAGAAAAAAGCGACTATTTTTTAAACTGATTTTTGTTTAAAATATCAGTAAAGCATGAAAACGGTTCTGATATTGTCTGATTTTACGGGTTGTATTCGCAATCCCGTTGCATATCTCATTCGCTCATTTTGCTTTTTGTAATAAAATAATTGGTAAACCAATTAATGACAACGGAGAAACAAAAAATGACAAAAAACTTTAAGAAATTTCTATTATTATGGTCCGGTGAGCTTATATCCTCTATTGGAGGAGGACTGACAAGCTTTGGTCTGACGGTCTATGTTTTCAGCCTGAAAGGCAGTGCGGCAAGCACCGCATTGATAGCGTTGCTTGCGTTTTTGCCCAATTTGCTGTTAGGCGTTCCTGCGGGCGTTCTGGCAGACCGTATAGATCGCAGATTGCTGATGATGTTGGGTGACGGTTTATCCGCTATCGGACTGATTTATATTTTGATTTGCATGTTAAACGGCGGTGCACAGACATGGCAAATTTGTTTGGGCGTCACCGTAAGCTCTGTTTTTTCGTCCCTTATGGAGCCTTCATATAAGGCTACCGTTTCTGATTTGCTGACAGAGGAAGAGTATGTGAAAGCGAGCGGCTTGGTAAGCCTTGCAGGAAGCGCAAGATATTTGATTTCGCCCTTTCTTGCAGGAATTCTTCTTGCAGTTTCGGATATCAAACTCCTGCTTATAATCGATATTTTTACTTTTTTTATAACGGTTATCGCTACTGCTGTGGTGAGGAGCGGAATGACGCAGAAGGAAGAGATAAGAACGGCTTCCTTTGCAGAGGATCTGAGAAGCGGCTGGAAGGCTGTGACGAGCAACAACGGTCTGATTACTTTGGTTGCGATTGTGACCTTGATGACCTTTTGTATGGGCGCAATACA
>JBJERA010000146.1:0-7993 GCA_051882035.1 Hominimerdicola sp. | reverse complement strand
AGACCAAAATAATCGTCAATATCTCTGTCATTGATTGTGATTTTACCTGTACCCTCGTAAACACGAACACGGGCAACAGAATGCTTTCTTCTTCCTGTACCATAGAAATATGGTTTCTTTGATTCGTACATCTAATTTGCTCCTTTCTTACAGTTCGTATTTAACAGGTTTCTGAGCAGCGTTGTTATGCTCTGCACCCTTGTAAACTCTGAGTCTCTTAGCAGCAGCTCTGCCGAGTGTGTTGTTAGGGAGCATACCCTCAACAGCAATCTTCATAGCTCTATCAGACTGCTCAGTCATGAGCTTGGAATACTTGATTTCTTTAAGACCGCCAATCCAGCCTGTGTGCCACTTGTAGGACTTCTGGTCAAGCTTCTTACCGGTAAGAACAGCCTTATCTGTGTTGATGATGATTACATGGTCGCCGCAGTCAGCGTGTGGAGCATAAGTAACCTTGTGCTTACCACGAAGAATATGAGCAGCCTTAGCAGCAACTCTACCAAGTGACTGACCCTCTGCGTCGAGAATATACCATGTGCGACTAATGTCGTTTGCCTTTGGCATATAAGTTGACATAAATTTTCCTCCGTTCAAATCTAAAAATCAATCCGTTTCCGCAGAAAACTTGCTGCGGACTCGCAACGTTTAATATTATACAGTATGTCAAGTTAAAAGTCAATAGGTAAAATGCCGAATTTTTAATTTATATCCCTCTCACGCTTGATTTCTCTCTGTTTTTCTCTTATTCTCTCGTTATCTCGTTTTCTATTTCATTTTTGTTGCATGGGGATTTGCGTTTAGACAAATTAAATAGAGCGGGCGAACAATGTTCGCCCCTACATCATGTATGTTAATCCGTTTCGTCGTCCTCAAAAGAAAAAATTTCTTCAACTGTTGTTCCAAATATTTTTGCAATGTCCATACCAAGTTTTAAAGAGGGGTTATACTGACCTTTTTCTAGTCGGATAATTGTTTCTCGTCTGACACCGACTTTTTCTGCAAGTTCGCCCTGTTTCATATCTAACTTTGCACGGTATTCCTTTATTTTTGTTGTTAACTCAGGCATCAGCACTCCTCCGTGTCATATTCGGGTGTTCTGTCAAGCACAAGAAAAAGAATACTTCTGAATGCAACAAGTGCTGAAACAACACTTATAAAAATATCCGTTTTAAGCAGATTTACATTTTTCTGTGCAATAAATGCAAATGCTATTATCGACATTAATGCAAGCAGTAAAGTTATCTTGTTTGCTTTACCGATATTAAGTTCAGTCATTTCGTCGCCGCATTCATAAGGACCATGAAAAATTGTAATAATAATTATTGTCAGTACAATTCCGATTATGCTTCTTACTGTCTGTGACGGTATAAAATTTTCAACTGAAAATGAAGGAATGAAAATCCCAGCAAGTGAATTTGCAAGCAAAAGCAATCCGCAGATTATTGTGATAATGTGAATGTGTTTATAGTTTTTCATGATATTAATTCTCCTTTGTGATTTACACAGCTGTATAATTGAAGTGATTTATTTATCACCTTATGTGACAATTATATCACCACGATATTCGTTTGTCAATAGCATATGTGATAAATTTATCACTTTTGTCAGACTGTACAAAAGCAAATAATATTTTTATGTGATTTTTCATAAATATATAAAAAATCCGTCTGCACACTTATTATGCAGGCGGATTTTCTTATTAGGTTTGTGAACTGTATGACGAAGAATCAGAGCTGTCTGAATTATCTTCAATCGTTTCAGGGATAAAAATTTCTCTCATGTATGCTTTAAAGTCGTCACCTGAAAGAGTTTTTCCATTGACGGAAATATCTGCAACGGATACTCCCTGACTGACATATCCGTCATATTTAAACTTGAATGTAACGGTTATTTTTTCGCTTTCGTGAGTTCCGCTGACGATTATGTCATAGCCGTATTTTTGTTTTTGGATCGTCCATTCTGCGGAGTCGCCAAAATAGTTATCTATTTGTGTGCTGATAACATTCTGAGAAGAACCGCTGTAATTTTCAAGATAAGATACAGGACTGTTTTTCAGCGATTCGGTAAGCACATCTCCGTTAATGTGAATGCTTTGGGTAAATCCGTTGAGAAACAACGCTCCCGCAAGGAAAAGTCCCAGCATGATTGATTTATTTACGTCCCGTCCTGTAATGCGTTCACGATAAAAAACATATATTGGCGAAATGAAAATCCACTTTTTTAAAAACGTTGTATCATATCCGATTTTGCCAAGCTTTTTACAGTCGGCATAACAGCATACAGGCATGAGTATTATTATTGACACCCATAAAAATATTCCGACAAATTTTGAAACCGCATAGTTTTCAAGATAAAGCCCTATTAACGGCAGAAAAACTATGAACCATATTATGCCGCCGTCAGCTTTATTATATCTGAGAAAAAAATCGGAACCGTTTGCATTTGTTTGAGTATAGAAATTATCTGTCATAAGTTCCTCCGTATTGTTCTAAACTGTTTTATACTATTATATATCAATTTCTAAAAATAATCAAGCAGTTTTTTCGGTGTGGCAGAATTGCTGAAAGGGGAGAGCTAATGTTAGCTAAGTTTGTTATATATGTTGTTGACTTAAATGTTGGAATGTGGTAAAATGTTAATCATTAACCGAGTGAAATATTAACCCAGTTAAGTTTATTTTGGGAGGTGAATTTTTTGACAGATGAAATAGTCAGCCATTTTTTGGGAGTTCATAAGAAATTTAATAAGTGTGTTAAACAGTTTCATGAAATGGGCGAAAACTGCGGGTTTAATCAAAGTGAATTTACCACCATGATAAAAATCGCAGTGCTTGCCACAAACTGCGATTTCAGAAAAAATCCGGTAAATATCGGAGTTTCAATGAAAGCCTTGTCAAGGGAACTTAGCGTTTCGCCAGCAATGGTTACGAAAACTGTTACTATTCTTGAAAAGAAAGGATATGTCCGCAGAGTTTCAGACAACAGTGACCGAAGAGGCGTAAAAGTATATATCACTCAGTTGGGAAACGAAGAAATGCTGAAAGATAAGCGTGAAAAGGATAGGTTTTTCGCTATGATTTTTTCTGTTGTGGGAGAAGAGAAAAGCAAACTGTTTTTAAATCTTCTTGATGAATTTCTTGAAGCTGCCGACAATGTGGTTGAACAATTAAAAAAAGAAAGAAAGGAAACGGTGTATGAGCAAAATTCTGAAATATCTGAAAAAATATAAGTTTGCAACATTCATGGTGTTTGCTCTGCTGATTGTGCAGGCATACTGCGATTTGTCCTTGCCTAATTATACTGCTGACATAGTCGATACTGGTATAATGCAGGGCGGAGTTGAAAATATTGCCCCGCAGGTTGTAAGCGAGGAAGCAATGAACGATATAATGCTTTTTATGACGGAGGAAGAAAAGAATCAGGTAATGGAAAATTACGTTCTCCGTGAAAGCATTAACGACTGCGATATTCCAACGGAGGAGTCTGTTGCGGTGGGTAAGGTTTACGAACTTGATACTGACGATGAAAGCGTTATAGAAGAGCTTGGCGAGGATATGGGAATGCCTATGGTTACATATGCTATGATTAGTCAGTCACAGGGTGATGAAAGTCAGTCGGAGGAAATGACCGATGACCAGAAAGCTATGGTTGAAGAACTGGGCAAGCTTATTCAGCAAAATATGGCTGAAAATGCAGAGAAAAACGGTACTCAGGCTGATATGAGCCAGCTTACTGATGAGCAGAAAGCTCAGATGCAGGCTGAACAGAGCAATCAGGATATGGATTTAATAGCACTTATTGAAAGCGGTCAGCTTGATGCAGAGGTTCTCAGAAACTTTTTCACAGAAAAGTTTGAAGATATGTCCGATATGCTTGTCAGCCAGTATGCAAAGTCATTTAACCAAGCAGAGTATGAGAGTCTGGGAGTTGATATGAACAAGTTCCAGAACAGCTATCTTTTTACTGCTGCCGCTAAAATGCTTGCAATGGCTTTCGTGATCATGATTTCTACCATTATAATATGTTATCTTGCGGCTAAAATTGGTGCAGGCGTAGGACTTGATTTGAGAATCGGCGTATTCAAAAAGGTTGTCAGCTTTTCAAATGAAGAAATGGATAATTTCTCAACTTCCAGCCTTATTACACGTTCAACAAACGATATCCAGCAAATTCAGATGGTGCTTACCATAATGCTGAGAATGTGTATGTACGCTCCTATTCTTGGAATCGGCGGACTTATCAAGGTGTTTAACACAAATGTCAGCATGATGTGGACGATCGGTCTTGCAGTATTATTTGTATTTGGTGTGATCGGCGTTCTCATGAAAGTGGCGATGCCTAAGTTCAAGATTATGCAGACAAAGGTGGATAAGCTTAACCTTGTTACCCGTGAAATTCTTACAGGTCTGCCTGTAATCAGAGCATTTTCCCGTGAAAAGCACGAGGAGGAGCGTTTTGAAGAAACCAACAAGGATCTGACCAAGACAATGCTTTTCACCAACAGAGTAATGACATTCATGATGCCTACAATGATGCTTATAATGAATGCTACTTCTGTACTTATCGTGTGGGTTTCCTCTAAGCAGATTGATATGGGCAAACTTCAAGTAGGAAGTATGACAGCGTTTATTACCTATGCAATGATGATTATTATGTCATTCCTAATGCTTACAATGATCTCCGTAATGCTGCCGAGAGCTATTGTTGCGGCTGAACGTGTTGACGAAATTCTTACAACAGAGCCTGTTATCAAGGACAGCGATAAGGCAGACGCTGATCTTACTGTTAAGAAAGGCGAGGTTAAATTTGAGCACGTTAATTTCAGATATGCAAACGCAGACTGCGATGTGCTTCATGACATTGATTTTACAGCTGAGCCGGGTAAAACTACCGCTATTGTAGGAAGTACGGGAAGCGGTAAATCTACTCTTGTACATCTTATTACAAGATTTTACGATGTTACAGACGGTAAGATTTCCATTGACGGTGTAGATATCAGAGATTATACACAGCATAATCTCCGTGAGGGAATAGGCTTTGTTCCTCAGAAAGCGGTGCTTTTCTCGGGAGATATTAAGTCAAACCTCAGCTACGGATGTCAGAATGCTCCTATGGAACAGCTTGTAAAGGCAGCTGAAATTGCACAGTCAACAGAATTTATCGAGGCAAAGCCTGACAAATACGACAGCCCGATTGCTCAGGGCGGTACTAACGTTTCAGGTGGTCAGAAACAGCGTTTGTCAATCGCAAGAGCGGTCGCTAAGAACGCTAAGGTTTACATTTTTGATGATTCATTCTCTGCACTTGACTTTAAGACTGATGTTAAGCTCAGAAAAGCTCTTGCAGAAAATGTGGGCGACAGCACAATGATTATTGTTGCGCAGAGAGTTGTAACGGTTATGAACGCAGATAAGATAATCGTTCTTGATGATGGTAAAATTGCAGGTCAGGGAACTCATTATGAGCTTATCCAGAACTGCGACGTTTATACTCAAATCGTTAAATCGCAGCTTTCCGAAGTTGAATTTGAAAAACAGCTTGCAGAGGCTAAGGCTATGAATTCAGGAAAGGAGGAGCAGTAATGGCAGAGATGAAAAGACAGCCTCCAAGAGGACATGGACCAATGGGCGGCCCTCCGGGAGCAGGTGAAAAGCCAAAGGACTTCAAAAAGTCAATGGGAACGCTCTTAAAATATATGGGCAAATATAAAGCAGGAGTAATTGCGGTAGTTATTTTCGCCATCGGAAGTACAGTATTTAATATAGTAGGTCCAAAGGTTCTGGCAAGAGCGACCGATACTCTTTACGAGGGTCTTATTGCTAAAATTAATAACAGCGGCGGAATTGATTTTGCCAAAATTGGAAAAATACTGCTTATTCTTCTTGGTTTGTATGTAATTTCAGCAACGTTCCAGTTCATTCAAGGCTTTATAATGACAGGCATTTCTCAGAAAGTTTCCTACAATATGCGTAAGGATATTGCTGCAAAAATGAACAGAATGCCAATGAATTACTTTGACAAGAGAACTCACGGTGAGGTGCTGTCAAGAGTAACCAATGACGTTGATACTCTCAGCAACAGCCTTAATCAGTCTATTACACAGCTTATTACTTCTATAACTACTATTATAGGCATACTTATAATGATGCTTTCAATCAGTGTAAAAATGACTCTTATTGCTTTGGCAATTCTTCCTGTTTCGGGAATTGTAGTGGGAGTTGTAGTAAAACATTCGCAGAAATATTTCCATCGTCAGCAGGAATATTTGGGACATGTAAACGGTCAGGTTGAAGAAATTTACAGTGGTCATAACGTTGTAAGAGTGTTTAATCGTGAGCAGGCTTCATTTGAGGAATTTGACAAATCCAATAAGGTACTTTACGAATCTGCATGGAAGTCGCAGTTTATTTCCGGTATTATGATGCCTATTATGCAGTTTATCGGAAATCTTGGTTATGTTGGAGTTGCCGTTTTCGGAGCATATCTTGCAGCAAGAGGAAAAATCAATGTAGGCGATATTCAGGCTTTCATTCAGTATGTAAAGAATTTTACACAGCCTATTCAGCAGATGGCTCAGGTTTCTTCAATGATTCAGTCAACAGCAGCTGCTGCTGAAAGAATTTTTGAATTTCTCAATGAAGAAGAGGAAGAGCAGACTGCCAGAAATCATGCTCCTGTTTCAATTAATGATGTTAAGGCTAACGTTGGATTTGACCATGTAAAATTCGGTTATTCCGATGATAAGATTATTATTCACGACTTTTCTGCAAATGTTCATGAAGGTCAGAAAATTGCTATTGTAGGTCCTACCGGTGCAGGAAAAACCACAATGGTCAAACTGCTCATGAGATTTTACGATTTGAACGGCGGAAAAATCACTATTGACGGTTACAACATTAATGATTTTGACAGAAATGAACTCAGAGAGGCTTTCGGAATGGTTCTTCAAGATACATGGCTGTTCAATGGAACAATCGTGGAAAATATCCGTTATGGCAGACTTGACGCAACGGACGAAGAAGTAATCGCTGCTGCAAAGGCGGCACACGTTCATCATTTTATTGAAACTCTTCCGGGCGGATACAATATGGAGCTTAATGAGGAAGCTTCAAATGTATCTCAGGGACAGAAACAACTTCTTACAATAGCCAGAGCAATTCTTGCCGATAACAAAATTCTTATTCTTGACGAGGCTACTTCTTCGGTAGATACAAGAACAGAAGTAAGAATTCAGAAGGCTATGGACAATCTGATGAAGGGCAGAACAAGCTTTATCATTGCTCACCGATTGTCAACGATTCGTGACGCAGACCTTATTCTTGTAATGAAGGACGGCGACATTATCGAGCAGGGAAATCATGAAGAACTTATGTCACAGAATGGTTTTTACGCAGAGCTTTATAACTCTCAGTTCGACCAGGCAGGAGCCTGAACAATTTACAGTTGACAATTTACAAAAAATAAAGGCGGTTATTCTCCGATTTGTGGGAATAACCGTCTTGTTTTATTGATTTTTGTTTTTTATCGTCCAATCTATGGGTTGTATACCGTTTTGGGTCAGGAATACGTTTACTTTTGAGAAGTGTCGGCAGCCAAAAAAGCCGTTGTACGCCGAAAGAGGGGAGGGGTGTGCCGCTTGAAATACTCCATGTATCGGATTTGTAATCAGAGAGGCTTTCGCTCTTGCATTTCCGCCCCATAAAATGAAAGCTATTGGCTTTTGGGAGTCGTTAAGCTTTTTAATAATGGCATCAGTAAGTTGTTCCCAGCCTTTTCCTTTATGAGAATTAGCCATGCCTTCTCTTACCGTAAGAACGCTGTTAAGCATAAGAACACCCTGCTCAGTCCAATCGGTCAGCTCGCCGTTATCGGGGAAAGGCAATCCTAAATCTGCATTCAGTTCCTTAAAAATATTTTGAAGCGACGGCGGAGGCTTTACTCCGTTTTTTACAGAAAAGCAAAGTCCATGAGCCTGTCCTGCACCATGATAGGGG
>JBJERA010000145.1:0-2009 GCA_051882035.1 Hominimerdicola sp. | reverse complement strand
CTGTAGTAAACTCAGGCAGTTTGTATTAAGATGAACGACAATCAAAAAAAGCAGGTACCGCTCAGGCTTTCTTCTAAACTTTACAATGCAATAGCCGCATGGGCCGAGGATGACTTCCGCTCTGTAAACGGACAGATAGAATATCTGCTGACCGAATGTGTAAAGCAAAGAAAAAAGAACGGTAAATATGTATCTGACGAATTGGACGTTCCTCCCGATTTGGATATTGAATAGTGGAAAATTAATAAAAAACATTACCCGTATCTATACCTGACTTTGAAGTGCTCCCTGTCAAGTAGACAGTGTAAAAAACAAAAAATTTAGTTTGAGTGAATTCCACCCTGCTGTGCAGCAGGGTGGAATTTTTCACGCCGCAAAAGCGGTATGGTATTCCATAGGCGTCATACAATGAAGTCTAAGCTGATACCTCTTTGTATTGTAAAAGTGTATGTAATTCTCAATTGCTTGTGTAAGTTCATCTTTTGAATTGAATTTTTTAAGATAATACATTTCGGATTTAAGTAATCCCCAGTAGCCTTCCATAGGTCCATTGTCAATACACCTACCAACCCTGGACATACTCTGTCGCATATTGTGTGCTTTCAACATTGCATTGAATGTTTTGTTTGTGTACTGAAAACCTCTGTCACTATGAAATAGTGGATGGGCATTTGGATTATGCGTTACTGCTTTGTTAAAGGTATCAAATACAAGCTTGTTATTGTTGCTTTCTCCAATTTTGTATGCAACTATTCTTCTGTCATACAAGTCAAGAATAGCACTTAAATACAATTTTTTAACCTCTGCACCTACATAGTATTTGAACTCGGTAACATCAGTAAGCCATTTTTCATTCGGTGCATCTGCATAAAATTCTCTATTCAATATGTTTTCTGCTGTAATTTCAGGTGTAGACTTAATGTAGTTGTATCTCTTTTTACGGCATATTGACTGCAAATTCAATATTCTCATCAGTCTGCGAATTCGTTTAATATTGTAATTTGTATTGTATTCTCTATTTATCGTTATTGTCATTTGTCGGTATCCGAGGATACCGTTTTGCTCTTCATAGAGCTGTTTTATCCATTCAACGACTTGTGTGTTTTCAAGTTCGCTGTTACTCGGTTTCCGTTTGAGCCACTTGTAGTACGATGAACGGTTTAAATGCACAAACTTACACAGCTTTTCAATCGCTATGTTTTCGGTTTCGTGTATATATTTAATTGCTAAATATATATTTTCTTGTCTTACTCCTGTCAGCGACCACCCCTTTCCAGTTCCTGAAGTTTTTTTAGCAGTAACATCTCCACTTCTTTATCTCGCAACTGTGCTTTGAGCAGTCGGTTTTCAGCTTGCAACTTTTCCACATCTGTCATTTCTTCATATGGCTTCGTCCTGCCCCTGCCATCACGTAATCCATCTACTCCGCTTCCTTCATATTTCCGTACCCAACTGTATATTTGCTGGTATGAAATACTGTACTTTTCTATGGTTGCAGGATAGTCTTTTCCGTGCTCTATGCAATATTCGACGATTTCTATTCTTTCTTCTAATGTAGTTTTTCTTCCTTTTGTCATATAAATCTCCGTTCTCGCTCCTCGGCGTTCCTTGAATTTTTTATCACCATTATACCACATTATCCATTCTCTTAGTGACTTTTCATCCTTAATTCCGTATTTTTCGCAGATTTTCCATAAGCTCCCCTTGCCATTTAGGTAGTCTTGTACTGCCTCTAGTTTTAATTCTGTGCTGTATTTCTTGTTCCTTCGTCTTGACATAAAACTATCCCCTTAAAGTAGTCTTGAAAACTTTTTGTTTTTTCAAGTGTCTACTCTAAGGGGATTATATCAAACAAGCCGAACAGAGGGATTTTTTATTTTGTTTTAAACGGAACAGAGAACAGAAGTGTACAACCAATAAACTGCATACTTCTGCCTGAGTTCGCATAAGTGTCGTTTGGTGACCCATCGGAGATTCGAACTCCGGACACCTTGATTAAAAGTCAAGTG
>JBJERA010000144.1:0-2033 GCA_051882035.1 Hominimerdicola sp. | reverse complement strand
CCCGGTGATAGTGAAGGTGTTTGCCTGACGCAAACAGAAACGCAACCGTTCCGTGCCGCAAAAATCTAAGCGGCTTCTCTGTCTGTCTTTTCATGGATTAAATTCACTAATATAATTACAAATTAAATTATACTACATTCTGCACTAAAAGTCAAGAGTTTTTCAAATATTTTCTGATTTTTTATAGAAATATTTTCAGATTGCATATTAATACACAATTTAAAAATAAGTTTTATTTTACAACAATATTGACAAGCTTATTCGGAACATAAATTTCCTTAACAACACTCTTGCCTTCCATTGCCTTAACAATTTCAGGAGCAGCCTTAGCCAGAGCAATTACGTCTTCCTTAGCAGAATCAACAGCAATTATAAGCTTTGACTTAACCTTTCCGTTAATCTGAACAACTATCTCAATAGTCGAATCAATACAAAGAGCCTCGTCGTAAGTTACCCATTCCTGCTCGTCAAGTACGCCCTCGCAGCCGATTATCTGATAAAGTTCCTCAGTAAAATGAGGTGCGAAAGGATAAAGAATAATAAGAAAATCTCTGAATTCTTTCTTGGTAATACTTCCCACCTCATAAATCTCATTGAGCAAAGTCATCATAGCCGCAATAGCAGTATTGAACTTCATAGATTCAATATCCTCTGAAACCTTTTTAATGGTCTTGTGCATGAAAGATTTCAGCTTTTCGCTGTATTCATTGCTGTCGACAACCTTGTCTTGAAGTGCCCATACTCTGTCAGCAAATCTCTTACAGCCCTTGACGCTGCTTTCGCTCCATGGAGCAGCCTTCTCATAGTCGCCCATAAACAATACATACAAACGAAGCACGTCCGCACCATAAACGTCAACTACATCGTTAGGGTCAACCACATTTCCTCTTGACTTACTCATCTTTTCACCGTCAGGTCCGAGAATAAGTCCCTGAGCAGTTCTCTTTGCGTAAGGCTCAGAAGTTGGAACCAGTCCCAGATCATAAAGGAACTTATGCCAGAAACGAGAATAAATCATGTGTCGTGTAACGTGCTCCATACCGCCGTTGTACCAGTCAACAGGCATCCAATATTTTAAAGCCTCCTGAGATGCAAATTCCTTGTCGTTATGCGGATCGCAGTAACGGAGGAAGTACCACGAAGAACCTGCCCACTGAGGCATTGTATCCGTTTCACGCTTTGCGTCGCCGCCGCACTTAGGACACTTGCAGTTTACAAAAGAATCAATTTTTGCAAGAGGACTTTCACCGTCCGTACCAGGTTCAAAGTTTTCTACCGGAGGAAGTTTCAAAGGAAGCTCTTCATAAGGTACTGGCACCATACCGCAGTGCGGACAGTGTACGATAGGAATAGGCTCGCCCCAGTATCTCTGACGGTTGAATGCCCAGTCCTTCATCTTGTACTGAACGCCCTTTTCTCCAACACCCATTTTTTCAAGAACTTCAAGCATTTTTGCGATTGCGTCCTTTTTATTGGAAATTCCGTTAAGCTCTCCGGAATTGACCATTTCACCGTCACCCGTATAAGCCTCTTTGGAAATATCTCCGCCCTTGATAACTTCAATAATATCAATGCCGAACTTCTTTGCAAAATCATAGTCTCTTGTATCATGTGCAGGAACAGCCATAATTGCACCCGTACCGTAGCCCATCATTACATAGTCAGATATGTAAATCGGAATTTCCTTTTTAGTAATAGGATTTACTGCGGTAAGACCGTTAATTTTAACTCCCGTCTTATCCTTAACAAGCTGAGTTCTCTCAAACTCGCTCTTTTTAGCACATTCTGCCTTGTAAGCGTCAAGTTCATCAATATTGGCAATACTGTCACGATACTTTTGAATAATAGGATGCTCAGGAGCAATTACCATGAAAGTTACACCGTAAAGAGTATCAGGACGAGTTGTATAAATCCTAAGCTTTTCGTCATTTTCCTTAATGCTGAAATTAACGAACGCACCTGTTGACTTACCAATCCAGTTTTCCTGTTGCAGTCTTACATTAGGAAGATAATCAACCTCTTCAAGACCTTGA
>JBJERA010000143.1:0-2038 GCA_051882035.1 Hominimerdicola sp. | reverse complement strand
GTTGCCGAAAAAATCGGCGTTGTGGCGTATAACATAAAAAATGAGCCTTGCGAGGCTATGAATGAAGATTTGCTTATTATTGTCAGCGGAATTTACAGCGGAGTTATTGATAATCAGCTTGAACAATGGCTGAAAAATCTTGACGCCGAACAAGTTAAATGTGCGGCAATAATAATGTCAAGCGTTTCGCAGAACTACGACAAGGCTGTAATAAAGGATATACTTACCGAAAAGGGTATTGAAATCAAGGGCGAACATTCTTGTTTTGGTTCGTTTATTTTCATGAAATTCGGTCACCCGAAAAAAGATGAAATTAACGAGGCGGTTAAATTTGCCCGAGAAATATATGACAGTATAAATTAATTTTTAGGAGTGAAATTTATGTCAGGACATTCAAAATGGGATAATATTAAAAGAAAAAAAGGTGCAACCGACGCTGCAAGAGCTAAAATTTTCACGAAAATCGGACGTGAAATTGCTGTTTGTGTAAAAATGGGCGGTCCGGACCCTGCCGGAAATGCAAAGCTTAGAGACCTTATTGCAAAGGCTAAGTCAAACAACGTTCCAAATGATAATATTGACAGAATTATCAAGAAGGCTGCCGGTGATGGTGACAAGACCAACTACGAGTCAATGGTATATGAGGGTTATGGTCCATGCGGAGTAGCCGTAATCGTCGAGTGCCTTACAGACAACAAGAACAGAACCGCAGGCGACATTCGTCACTACTTTGACAAGTTCGGCGGAAATCTTGGTACTTCCGGCTGTGTATCCTTTATGTTCTCTGACCAAGGTACAGTTATTATTGAAAACAACGGCGCTGACGAAGATAAAATCATGGAGGACTGCTTTGAGGCAGGTGCTGACGATTTCAACATTGAGGACGAGGTTGTTGAAATTGCTTGCGGTCCAAACAACGTTTCCGCAGTAAGAGAGGCTCTTGAAGGAATGGGCTACAAGGTTCTTTCCGCAGAGGCAAATAAAGTTCCTGCAAACTACACAAACATTGATGACGAGGACGCTATTAAGAAGATGACTCTGCTCCTTGAACACCTTGAAGACAATGACGACGTACAGAATGTTTATCACAACTGGGAGAATATGCCTGTCGATGACGAGGAATAATTCTACGTTTTTATAAGCAAAACGGGTAAACGATTTTTCGTTCACCCGTTATTTTTTATTTAACCTCTCCGAACTTCTGTGCAATAAAATCCATTACCTTATCCGTGGGAATACCTAGCACTACCGCAAATTCATCAAAAAGAATTCTTTCCGCCTCCCTGAACAAAGTTTCATCGGAAGCATGGAGTCTTTTACCGCTTGAAAAACGCTTGCATTGCTGTTTATACAGCACTCTTACCATTCGCATAAGCTGATAACGGTCACCGCTGTTTAAGATCTCACGAAATCTCGTAACCCGCTCAGTATCATTGGAAATCCATTCTGCTTCTTCATCTGCCGCCGCTGAAATAATATTCTCAATATCTTCCCTAGTAAGGAGTTTTTTCAGCTTTGCCATAAGATTTTCATTATCCATAGGCACATAAACAGTAGAATTTGCCTGATGCATAGGTTTTAGCACAAGATATTTTCTGACGCCATCTTTGGCCTTCTGTTCACACTCGCCGTCAATTCGGCACACTCCGGTTGTTCCGTACGCTACTACATCGCCAATACTATACATTTAATCACCGTACCTTTTATAATATCTTTATTATAACATATTTTAAGAAAAATTGTCATAGGCATTTTAGACAAAACGATATGATTTTAATAGCTAAATTGCTTTTAGTAATTTAAATTATAAGGAGAATAGACGACTAACAAAACAGCAGACCACGTTTTTTAACGTAGTCTGCTGTTTTTGTTATCCAAAATTAATTTACAATACTGAATGTCTTGTATACCATTCCCTGATATTTTCCTGTGCCTGAAACTACAACTGTTGCTGTGCCAACATTAACGTTGTCCACATATCTGATATTGTAGTCTGTTCCTATGGTAAGGACTGTATCGCCGTCTTTTACGGTTACTT
>JBJERA010000142.1:0-2047 GCA_051882035.1 Hominimerdicola sp. | reverse complement strand
ATTCAACCGTGTATTCTTGCTTATTGAAAAGAAGATGACACAGCAGAAAAACTACGGTCTGGCAGTTGAATATATGGAAAATACACAGTAAGGAGGCGAGAATATGAGTAACAAATCAAATAATGAAATAATCAGAGTGGAAGAGCTTAGCAAATCTTTCGGAGAACATCAGGTGCTCCGAAAAATTGATTTCAGCGTTTCACAGGGTGAAGTTATATGTATTCTCGGTTCGTCCGGTTCAGGAAAATCAACACTTTTGCGCTGTATAAATCAGCTTGAAACGCAGACATACGGTAAGATTTTCTTTCACGGCAAAGAGCTTGGCAAAAAGCAGAAAGATATCAACGAGTACCGCTCAAAAGTGGGTATGGTATTTCAGTCATTCAATCTTTTTAATAATATGACCGTACTGAAAAACTGCATGGAGGGAACCAGAAAGGTACTTCATCTCTCAAAAGAAGAAGCACATGAAAGGGCTATTACCCATCTTAAATCGGTTGGCATGGCGCCTTTCATAAACGCCTATCCGTCTCAGCTTTCAGGCGGACAAAAACAACGTGTCGCTATTGCAAGAGGTCTTTGCATGAATCCAGAGGTTCTTCTATTCGATGAGCCTACAAGCGCATTAGACCCTGAAATGGTAGGCGATGTACTCAACGTTATGAAAGAGCTTGCAAAAGAAAATCTTACCATGATAATCGTTACTCATGAAATGGGATTTGCAAGAGATGTTTCAAACAGAGTGCTCTTCATGGACAAGGGATACATTGTTGAGGACGCTCCTCCGCAGGATTTCTTTACAAATCCTCAGCACCCTCGTGTAAAAGAATTTCTGACCAGATTTATATCCGGTTGACGGAGGTGAAAAAGTTTGAAGAATTTTGTAGTAACCTTTGCAAGAGGATTTGGTTCAGGCGGAAAGGTCATTGCATCAAAGCTTGCTAAGGACCTTAATATTCATTGCTATGAAAACAGAATACTTACTCTCGCCTCTCAGCTCAGCGGTCTTGACGAGGAAATGTTTCAGGCTGTAAATGAAAAAATACGCACGTCGGAAAAATCATTTGCAGGACTTATGAAAGGACTTCCTCGTGCTAAAAAATACATTGCAAGAAACGAAAAATTTGTTTCAGATGATACTTTGTTTGAGTATCAGAAACAGATAATCAAAAATCTTGCCGATACGGAATCCTGCGTTATTGTAGGAAAATGCGCCGACTATATTCTTGCCGGCAGACCAAATGTGGTAAGCGTTTATATTGAAGCTCCACGTGATTACTGCATTAAGCGTACAATGGAGAATATGGGTGTAACGGAGGACATAGCGGTAGCCACCATAAAAAATACCGATAAGTACAGAGCAGAATATTATGAATACTATACTCACGGAAATTATTGGACAAATCCTATAAATTATGATATGACCCTTAACAGCGAAAAAGTGGGTATTGACGAATGTGTGGAGATAATTAAATCCTATCTAAAAATCAAGGGACTGATAGAATAATGGAATTTCAATACTATTTACCTGTAAATCTCATGTTTGGAAGAGGAAAGGTTTCTCAGATCGGCACCGCCGCTGCGGCTTACGGACAAAAAGCTCTTATAGTCACCGGTGGAAGCAGCTCGAAAAAGTCAGGACTGCTTAACAGAGTTCAGGATTACCTAGAAGCCGCAGGCGTTAAAAGCGTTGTATTTGATAAGGTAAGTCAGAATCCGCTTACAACTACCGCAGCTGAGGGCGCTCTCTTTGCAAAAACCAACGGCTGTAACTGCGTCATTGGAGTTGGCGGAGGAAGCATCATGGATTGCGCCAAAGCAATCGCTTTTCTTTCGGTAAATGACGGAGATATTAACGAATATATTTTCAATCGTATTCCCGGCGGAGAGGCATTGCCTATGATTGCCATTCCTACCACTTGTGGAACAGGAAGCGAGGGCAACGGTTTTGCGGTACTTACCAATCCCGAAAACGGCGACAAAAAGTCGCTGCGCAGGAATACAATAATTCCTGCCTTGTCCATAATAGATTCCGAACTAATGCAGA
>JBJERA010000141.1:0-2062 GCA_051882035.1 Hominimerdicola sp. | reverse complement strand
ATATTTAACAAAACTATTTAATTCTGCAACTACATCATCATAATCCGGAGCAAATACCCAATAAAATCCGTAAAGTTTTACTTGAACCGCAGGAATAAGTTGTCCATAAAACTTTTTACCGACTGTTTCACAGAAATGCTTTGCCTGAGCTTCTCCGTCCATGCCAAAGTCAAAAACGTGCAAAGCGCCGATTGGCAGGTCTGTATTTTTAGCATTTTTCCAATTATAATCAAAATATTCGTCCTTAAAAGTGGTTGATTTGGTTGCACGAATGTAAGCCATTTGGATATTTTGCTGAGAAAAGCTTTCCCACTTTATACTACCCATATCTTGGGTTATTATTGGACCTCTTATCGGGTAATCACGCTTTTTTGGCTCGTTGAACCAAATGCGTCCGGTAGATAAAAGTATTACAAGATTTATTAACAGCACAACAATACAAAGAGTAATGATCCTGAAAAGAAGTTTTCTTAGAAACTTGTTTTTAGATTTATGATATTCTTGCTCCTCGTAAGGTTCGTAGTTGGTAAAATCGCTTAAATCTCTGTCGTCATACTCATTTTCTATTCGCTGTACAGCATCTTTATCAAGCCTGAATTTCTTTTTTCTGTTAAGCGGAAAATCACCGCTGTTCTGCATCTCCTTGTTTCTTTTCATTTGTAGTGTTATCCTCTTTGAACTCATCAGAATTTGCAATCAGGTCTGCAAAGTTGTAAGAAGAAAGCTTATCCCTTACAAAATCTGAAACTTCGCAGAAAGCTTTTCTGTAACAGCATACCTCTGCCGCACCTCTGTTGCATACGCCGTCAGGCAGCAGGCATCTTGAAAAGCAATATGTACCCTCGATAGCCTCAACAACCATGAGCAAGGTTATATCCTTCGGTTCTTTGTTGATAATGTATCCGCCCTGAGTTCCCTTGAAAGATTTTACAATATCATTAGCTAAAAGCTTTCTCAGAATTTTCAGTGAAAATCTGAGAGTTACGCAGGCTTGCTCAGAAATAGTCTTTGCGTCCATTTTTACCTTGCTGCGGCATAAAACGGACACAATGCGAACTGCGTAATCAGTTTCCAGCGTTATATACATTTAATTTCCTCCGATTAATCAAGATAATCTCGTACTTTGTTGCTTCTGTTAGGGTGTCTTAATTTTCTGAGTGCTTTAGCTTCAATCTGTCTGATTCTCTCACGAGTAACGTTAAATTGTTTACCAACCTCTTCAAGCGTTCTGGAACGACCGTCTTCAAGTCCGAAACGCAGTCTGAGAACTTGTTCCTCTCTGTCGGTAAGAGTGGAAAGCACTTGATTAATCTGCTCTTTAAGCAGAACAAGTGAAGCCGCCTCAGCAGGAGCAGGAGCGTCGTCATCAGGAATAAAGTCACCCAAATGAGAGTCTTCCTCCTCACCGATAGGAGTTTCAAGAGAAACTGGGTCCTGAGCAATTCGCATGATTTCACGAACCTTTTCAACATTCATGTCGAGTTCAGCTGCAATTTCCTCAGGTGAAGGGTCGTGACCGTTTTTGTGAAGAAGCTGAGAAGAAACCTTCTTAACCTTGGTGATTGTTTCCACCATATGCACAGGAATACGGATAGTTCTTGCCTGGTCAGCAATAGCCCTTGTAATAGCCTGTCTGATCCACCATGTTGCGTATGTGGAGAACTTGAAGCCCTTTGTGTAATCAAACTTTTCAACAGCCTTGATGAGTCCCATATTACCTTCCTGAATAAGATCGAGAAAGCTCATTCCACGTCCGACATATCTTTTGGCAATAGAAACTACAAGTCTGAGATTTGCCTCAGCAAGCCTTTTTCTAGCCTTAGATGCCTCTTTTTCGTTAGTTCCTGACATTTTTTCAGCGAGTTGAATTTCTTCCTCAGAAGTGAGAAGAGGAACACGTCCGATTTCTTTGAGGTAAATCTTTACAGGGTCGTCAATGGCAATACCATCTGTTGAAAGTGAAATGTCAAGCCCGTCCTGGTCAAGTTCATCATCAGGATTAATAAAATCCAGAGAATCGTCCAGAACAATATCATCAATAATTTCAATGTTATTTGCAGCG
>JBJERA010000140.1:0-2099 GCA_051882035.1 Hominimerdicola sp. | reverse complement strand
CTGCCTCCTCAGGAGAAACGCCCTGACCAATTAAAATTCCTGCACGTCTGTTTCTGCTGTGCATTGAACAGCAGGTTACAATCAAATCACCTATTCCGCTGAGTCCTGCAAATGTATTAGCGTCTGCACCCATTGCAACACCAAGACGAGTGATTTCTCTGATACCTCTTGTCATAAGAGCCGCCTTGGAATTGTCGCCCAGTCCAAGACCGTCGCATACTCCTGCCGCAAGAGCAATAACA
Source organism: Hominimerdicola sp. (assembly GCA_051882035.1). GTDB lineage: Bacteria > Bacillota > Clostridia > Oscillospirales > Ruminococcaceae > Hominimerdicola. The sequence goes on along the minus strand of JBJERA010000140.1, from coordinate 1,857 downwards.
TTTTTAAGCGAACCGCCGATTTCACAGCCCATTACGTCATGGTTAACATACACTCTGAAAGTGTCGTTTGACAGAGTTTTCTGAATATAGAAAGAAACGTCCTCGTCATTGCAAGCAGTTACAACAGTTGTAGGAATTCCCCTGCCGATTTCTTCCGCATGGGACGGACCTGTAAGAACCGCAATCTTATTATCGGGGAAACACTCCTCAGCAACCTGACACATTGTTTTCAATGAACCTGCTTCAAGACCTTTTGCAGTGTTTACAATAACTGTATTTTTATCAATAAACTCCGTTGCGGTCATGCACACCTCACGAAGAAAAGGCGAAGGTATTCCAAGAATAACCATATCTTTGCCCGCAGCTTCCTTAATATCGGTCGTAAGTCTTATAGTTTGGCTCACCTTTACGCCGGGAAGTTTAGAGGCAAGCTCGCCTGTACTTTTTATTGTTTCAATTTCATCACTAAACTTTGACCAGACCGTTACCTCATGACCTGCATTGTCGCACATTACTGCAAGAGCAAGACCAAATCCACCTGAACCTAAAATTGTAATTTTAGCCATAAATCGTCACCTTTAATCCTTTTTCTTTTGTCCGAACTTATTTTCTGTTCCGTTTCTAAGCCTTTGAATGTTGGGCTTATGCATATATGTAATTATGAACGCAATCAAAAGTGCCATCAAAGTATTTTGAATAACGCCCGTTTCCTGTTTAGTAATAAAAGTCTGAGTTACAAAGGTAAAAATAGGATACGCAAAAGCCGCAGAAATCGAACCTACCGACACATATTTCGTGCAAGCAAGAACTATTGCGAACACGCTCACCGAAAACAGACAAGTCAGCGGGTCTATGGCAATAAGCGTTGTAGCAGCTATAAGCACTCCCTTTCCACCGTGAAAACCGTAAAAAACCGGAAAAATATGACCCAACATTACTGCAATACCTGCAACATATCCTATAAATTTTTCGTTGTCGAAAAAAGTAACGTCAAACAGATTTGTCACTACTGCACGGCATATTACAACGGATATTACTCCCTTTGCCAAATCACACAAAAGTGTGGCAAGGGCAGGTCCTTTTCCGAAAACACGCAAAACATTTGTAAGACCTGCGTTATTGCTTCCGTATTCTCTTATATCCTTTTTCTTCAATAATTTACATACGATTATAGCAGAATTCAGACTTCCGATTAAATAAGAAAATACCAAAGTAAATAGCAAGCTGAAAAAAATTGACACAATAATTCCTCCCCAAAAATTATTTAACGTCGTCTTTATCACGCTGACGAGTCTTAAACACCAACGGTGTAGCGTCAAGACCAAAAGTTTCTCTTATTTGATTTTCAATATAACGCTGATATGAGAAGTGGTACAGCTCCGCACGGTTTACAAATGACACGAATGTAGGCGGTTTTGTAGAAACCTGAGTCATGTAATAAATTTTCAGACGTCTGCCCTTGTCGGACGGCGGCTGAACTCTGCTGGTAGCATAAGCCAGAACCTCGTTAAGTCTTCCCGTAGGGATTCTCACCGCATTCTGCTCCGCAACATATTTTATCATATCAAAAAGATTGTCAATTCTCAGTCCTGTTTTCGCAGAAATGAACACAAAAGGAACATAGCTCATAAAGCTGAAATCGTCCTCCAACTTTTTCCTGAACTCATTCATTGTGTTAGTGTCCTTTTCAATAGCATCCCATTTATTAACAGCGACTACGCAAGCCTTTCCCTTTTCGTGAGCATAGCCTGCAACTTTTGAGTCCTGCTCTGTAAAACCAACAGTTGCGTCAATAACAATAACCGCAACATCGGCTCTGTCAACAGCCATATAAGCTCTCAGAACTGAATATTTCTC
>JBJERA010000139.1:0-8481 GCA_051882035.1 Hominimerdicola sp. | reverse complement strand
TTTGCTCATAATGCCTTATTGACTGTGGCAAGGTTTAATTGGGGGAGCAATAATAAAGTAACATCTTATTGTGCAACATATACACTATAATCAACAAATGTAGGCTTGACGTAAACATAACGAAGTGGTACAATAAGGTAAACTAATCAGACAAGGATATGATATTATGAAACTTACTCCGTTTATCAGAAAAGCCAATTATTATGAAACAGACAGAATGGATATTATTCATCACTCAAACTACATCCGTTGGTTTGAGGAGGCAAGAATTGATATACTTGACCAAATGGGCTTTCCATTCACCGAAATTGAAGGACGTGGACTTATGGTTCCTGTGATTTCGGTAGAATGTCAGTATAAGTTTCCGATAAAATTCGGCGATGAATTTCAGATTGACTGTAAAATTACAGATTTTAACGGCTGTAAATTTTCTATGGAATATGTTGTTACAAACCTGACTACCGGAAAATTGTCATGTACGGGCAAATCTTCCCATTGCTTTACCGACGGTAATTTAAAGCCTGTGAGAATAAAAAACTCTTACCCCGAATTGTATCAGGCTTATTTATCAGTAATGGAATAAAATCGCATATACGGCGTTGAAACACTAAGGGATTCTTACCTTTTTTCCTCTCTGTCCTCGTTTATCTCATCCATAAGCTTTTTTCATGCATCTTTTCAGCATCTATATGGCATTTACAAAAAACCAGCCTTTCGGCTGTTTTTTATTGATATAATAGTATTTTGGCTCATTTTTATACTAACATTTTATTTTTTATAACAATTAAAACAATAAAAATAGCCAAAATAGCAGACATGCCGATAGCTGCGTTTCTTAATTTATATTCACTCTTTTTATTGATTTCTGCACTGTTATTCTGAGCGTTTAACTTTGCTTTGTCCTGTTTTTCTTTTAGCTTTGAAACGTCAAGAATAACTTCTTGTCTTGTTGGAACGTTCGGTTCGGCAGGTTTTTCTCTGGCTATTATGTCCTTGTCATTCTCTGGAATTATGGCAGGCTCCGGTTCTTTATTGTCATCAAGCCATACGCTTTTCTGAGGCATTAAAACAGGCTCATTGGTCCAAATGCTGCGGCTTAAAATGCTGTTGCGTTCCTTAATTTTTTCTACGATTTTTTCATGTTCAGGAGAAGATTCCTCCTCAATGTGAGTATTTTCACAAACAGGCTGTTCTTCCTCAATCTGTGAATTTTCGGCAACGGTATTTTCTTCTTTCGGAGCAGATTTTACTCCTATCATGGAAAGACATTGGAGCGACTTTTCATATTCCTCACAAAGACGGCTCAAATCATCATTTTCAGGTATGTTTTTATTCTCGTTCATAGTTCCTCCGTACAAAAATATGAAAGTATTATTAACAGTACTTGCTTAGCTCAAAAACAGCGGAATAAAGCAAGTTTTTGAAATGCTTTTATATTATATCATTTATAACGGCAAAGGTCAATGTTTTTAATAGGTGAATCATCGCAATATAATTCGGTATATTATGGATTAAAAGTATAAGCAAAAAATTTTAAAATCTTCGCAGTTTTTTTGAAAAACTACTTTATTTTTTGTGTGTAATGTAGTATAATGTAATTAATAATACCTTTAAGGTGGTTCCGGATTTTTTTATGTAATTTCGCAGGGTTTGTCTGCGACTTTACACCTTATTAATAATCAGGGGGATATTACTATGAAAAACAAATTGAAAGTTACAATTTATAACAAGAATTATAACCTTGTTTCCGAAGAAACTCAGGAGTATACTGATATTCTTGCAGAAAAAATTGACTCGGGTATCAGGCAGCTTTTGTTGTCTGCGCCCTGTCTTTCTGTGCAGGAAGCGTCTGTTCTTTTTGCTCTTGACTGTGTGGACGAGCTTACTAAAACCAAGCAGAATATGGAAAATATTCGTTCGCAGATTAAGGGATATGTTGACGATGCCGCCCAGGCTCGTCATGAAGCTGACGAAGTTAAAAAGGAAAATAGTCTGCTCAGACAGAAAATTGAAAAGCTTGAACTTGAACTGCGTATGCAGACTACCATTGTGAGAAACGACGATGAAGAAGTTCTAAGTGCAAAGGACATTATTTCTCAGGATATCAAGGATATTATTGATTCGCCGGTGCATGAAGAACCTGTTGTTCAGAGAGAAAAAAAGCCTGCGCCAAAAATAGTAAACGCTTCACAGTTTGACAATAGTAACCATAATAATAAAACATATATCGGACAAATGAATTATAATCCCAACGGAGGAAATAAGTAAATGCCTGAAATTCTTGCGCCATGCGGTTCTTTGGAGGCTCTTTCTGCGGCTTTAAGATGCGGCTGCGACGCTGTATATCTTGGAGGAGAATGTTTTTCTGCCCGCCAGAATGCGGAAAATTTTACAGCAAAGCAGCTTAAACAAGCTGTTTTTGAGTGCCACAAAAGAGGCGTAAAGGTTTATCAGGCTATAAATACGATAATTTTTGACTCACAGCTGGACGAGTGCATGAATGCGGTGAAAACTGCGGCGGAAATCGGTGTTGACGCTCTTATTACGCAGGATCTGGCTCTTGTTGAAATCGTAAAAAAATGCTGTCCCGATATGGAGATCCATGCGTCAACTCAGATGACGGTTCATACGGAAAAGGGCGTTGAAATGACCAAAAAGCTTGGATTTTCCAGAACTGTTCTGTCTAGGGAACTGCCACTTGAAATTATCGAAAAGCTTTCACAGCTTGGCATTGAAACGGAAGTTTTTGTACATGGAGCACTTTGTATGTCTGTTTCGGGGCAATGTTACATGAGCGGAGTAATCGGTTCAAGAAGTGCTAACAGAGGTCTTTGCGCTCAGGCTTGCAGACTTCCTGTTTCTGCTGTTGTTGGAAAAGAAAGATATGACCTGTCCTTGAAAGATATGTCATATTTAAGTGAGATAAAAAGTCTTGAAAATGCAGGAGTTTCTTCGCTAAAAATCGAGGGGCGAATGAAACGTCCCGAGTATGTGGGAAAGTCGGTTGATTCTTGCCGAAAAGCCTTGAACGGAGAGCCTTTTGACGTTTCGGAGCTGGAGGCTGTTTTTTCACGAAGCGGTTTTACCGACGGTTATCTTTACAGAAAATATGGACGGGAAATGTTCGGTACAAGGCAAAAGGACGATGTTGCCTCTACTGCGAAAATTCTTCCGAAACTTCATGAACTGTACCGCCGTGAGGACAAGCGTGATACGATAAATTTTGAATTTCATGCCAAAGAGGGCGAGGAATGTATTCTGAAAGCCGTTGATTCAAAGGGGATTTGTGCGGAAGTAAAGGGCGAAATTCCTGAAAAGGCTTTGAATAAACCGCTTGATAAAGAGCTTTTGACGAAACAGCTTTCAAAGCTTGGTGATACTATTTATAACCTTGGAAAAATCACCGCAGATATTGGCGAGGCATTGAGAGTAAGTCCATCGGCTATTAATGAAATGCGGAGAAATGTATGCACGCTGCTTGACGAAAAAAGGGCGGAGAGCAACACGAAAATTGTACCGTTCAGCTATGAGAATCTGCTTGATTTTGAAAGGACTGAACCTTATAAAAGTCCGCAAATACGAATTTGCGTAACGGATATTTCTCAGCTTGAAAAAGTTGACTTTGAGAAAATTCAGCTTGTTGGCGTACCCATTGATTTGGTGCAGAAGTATAAGGATGCAGGCTATCCGCTGAATAAAGTCATGGTGAGAATGCCGAGATTTACTTTTGATGAGGAAAAGCAGGAAAGACAGCTTTGTGAAATTAAAAAGCTTGGCGTCACAAAAATGCTTGCCACAAATATTGCTCATTGTATGCTTGCAGATAAGCATGGTTTTGAATTGCATACAGATTTTGGATTTAACATAACAAATTCTTGTGCATTAAATGCATTGAAAAAACTTGGAGCTACTGACAGCGTTGTTTCATTTGAACTGAAAGCCTCGCAGATTTCGGCTCTTAAAAAGCCTTTGCCTGTTGGATTTATTGCTTACGGCAGACTTCCCCTGATGCTTACCGTAAACTGCCCTATTTCTCAGGCGGTAGGCTGTCAGAAATGTTCGGGCAGGCTTATTGACCGCACTAACAGAGAATTTCCGGTGAAATGCTCCAAGAAACTTGGCTACACCGAGGTTATGAATAGTGACCTGCTGTGGCTTGCGGATAAGCTTGACGATTTTCATGGGGCAAGTTTTTATCAGCTTGAATTTTTCGACGAAAACAGCACGAGAGTTCGTGATATTATAGAATCATATACCGACGGTTTCGGCAAAAAGCCCGATACAATTACCAGAGGTTTATATTTCAGAGGAGTATTATAATGAAACTTAAAATAAAAAAACTGCATGAAAATGCGATTATTCCATGCAGACAGACTTTGTACAGTGCAGGCTATGACCTTTCCTGCTGTACGGATCAGCCGATTGTTGTAAAGGCTCACACTACCGCAAAAATTCCTACGGGAATTTCGGCGGAGCTTGACGGTGAAAAAAATGCGGTTCTGTTAATTTATGCGAGAAGTTCTCTTGCAACCAAGTTTGGAATTGCTCCTGCAAATTGCGTGGGAGTGGTTGACTGGGATTACAGAGGCGAAATTATATGCGCTCTTCACAACAACAGCGACAGCGATTATACCATAAATCACGGCGACAGAATCGCACAGCTTGTTATTACGCCTGTTTTTACTCCTGAGGTTGAGGAAGTTTCAGAGCTTTCCCAAACGGACAGAGGTGAGGGCGGCTTTGGTTCAACTGGAACTAAATAATATTCTTGAAAGGATTTTTTAATGAGGATTTATAACGTAAGAATTTACACTATGGATAAAAACCGCAATGTTATCGAAAACGGCTATGCGGAGTTTGAAAACGGAAAAATTACCGCCGTTTGCCAGGGCGTTTTGCAGAATATAGGTGAAGAGGATATAGACGGAAAAGGTTTTGACCTTTATCCCGGATTTATTGACGCCCATACTCACTTAGGTTTAACGTCAAGCGGAGTAGGCTTTGAGGGAGAGGATTTGAACGAGGCTGTTGATGCCTGCACCCCTCAGCTGAGAATTTCGGACGGAATAAATCCCATAGATTATTCTTTTGAGCAGGCGAGAAATGCGGGAATTACCTCCTGCCTTGTTTCGCCGGGTTCGGCTAATCCTGTTTCGGGAGAAATTGCCGCAATAAAAACGCTGGGAAAGCGAATTGACAAAATGGTTATCAAAATTGTGGGAATGAAGTTTTCTTTGGGCGAAAATCCGAAGCTTACATATAATGACAGAGATGAAACTCCAAGCACCCGAATGGCTGTTGCAGGAGTAATCAGAGAGGCTCTTTTCAAAGCAAAACGCTATATGCAGGATAAGGAAAACGCATTGGAAAACGATGAGGACGAGCCTGAGTATGATATAAAAAACGAGGCGCTTATTCCTGTTTTGCATAGGAAAATCAAAGCGCATTTTCATTGTCACAGAGCCGATGATATTTTTACTGCAATAAGAATCGCAAAGGAGTTTGACCTTGATTATACCCTTGTTCATTGCACCGACGGCTATCTCATTGCGGACGAGCTTTCAGAGGAAAATTGTTCTGCAATAATTGGACCAATTATCTGCGACCGATGCAAGCCTGAAATGGCAAATATGACTCCGATAAATGCAGGGGTACTTGCCAAAAATGGAGTAAAAACCGCTATTTGTACCGACCATTCGGAGGTGCCAATCGAGTATCTGCCTATTTCTGTGGGAATTGCGGTTAAAAATGGTTTGTCCTTTGAAAAGGGAATAGAGTCTGTAACAATTATTCCTGCTGAAATTGGAGGAATTGACGGCAGAGTTGGTTCTGTTGAAGTGGGCAAGGACGCTGATTTTGTGCTTTTTGAGGGAAATCCTTTTGAGGTTATGTCAAGCCCAAAGCTTGTTATTATTGACGGAAAAATCGTCGTAAAGGAGATATAAATGGGAATTTTATATGTGGTCGGAACACCTATCGGAAATCTTGGAGATATGACCTATCGTGGAGTTGAAACGTTAGAAAAGGTGGATTTTATCTGTGCGGAAGATACAAGGGTTACGGCTAAACTTCTGAATTATTTTGAAATAAAAACGCCGCTTATAAGCTATCATGAGCATAACGCAAAGCAGGTTGGGGAAAGTATTCTTAATCGGCTTTTGTCGGGGGAAAATGCGGCAATAGTTACCGACGCAGGTATGCCCTGCATTTCCGACCCAGGGGAATTGCTGGTAAAGCTTTGCGCTGAAAATAATGTTAAGGTGGAGGTTGTTCCGGGGCCGTCTGCGGTGGTTTCCGCATTGGCAATATCGGGGCTTTCTACTTCAAGATTTCAGTTTGAGGGATTTCTTTCAACAACCAAAAAGCAGAGATACGAGCATCTTGCGGCAGTGAAGAACTGCACGAATACGCTGATTTTTTATGAGGCTCCTCACAAGCTTTTAAGCACTCTTTCGGATATGCTTGAATATCTGGGTGATAGAAAAATTTCTCTGTGCCGTGAGCTTACAAAAATGCATGAAGAGGTTTTCAGAACCACTCTTTCGGCAGCAGTCGAGTTTTATACTCAAAATAAGCCGAAAGGCGAATTTGTACTGGTAATCGAGGGTGCGGACGAAAATGAAATATGTCCTGCGGAAAATATCGGGCAAGCTTTTGAACAGGTTAAAAATCTTGTTGAAAAAGGCATGAGGGGCGCAGACGCCTGCAAGCAGATCGCAAAGGCTACAGGTTTTTCCAAGGGTGAACTTTATGCCATGCTAGTGGAGAAAACAAAATGAACAATGAATTTGATTCGCAGTTTTGCAATGTTAGATATATCGAAAAAGACAATGTTGTTTTAGTAACGTGGAAAAAGTTTTGCTGTTTTGACGACTACAGAAAGCCGACGATGTTTGCGGCAGAACTTTTAAAAGCTCACAAAAACAGCAATATGATTGCAGATGCAAGACATGGTTTTGAAGATGATAAAGCCGATGTGGAATGGGGCTTTAAGGTTCTTTTGCCTGAAATGGCAAAGTCAAACTGCAAAAAATGGGCTTTTATCGTAAATAAAACAGATGATTCGGGTATTGACGGCGAGCTTGATATGTGGTCGTTAGAAATCATGAAGTATTTTGAGATAAAAAAGGTTTTGTCTTATAAGGACGCAATAGAATTTATTGATTCGAAAGGAGAAGTTCAATGAGTCTGAAAGAATACATAGGCGGACAGTTTGCCGAGCCAGAGGGAATTGGCGGAGCTGTTGCAACAAAATTTATGAATATTATGAATGCCGAGCATTACAAGGCTGTCGAACGCTTTGTCTGTCATGAGGACGGAGCTAAAATTCTTGATATTGGTTTCGGCAACGGACACATGCTGAGAATTCTTGACAAAAAACTTAATGCAAAGCTTTACGGTATTGATATTTCTCCCGACATGATTGAAAAGGCGGCAAGAAAAAATAATGAGGCGGTTTCCCTCAACCGAATGGCTTTGCAAATGGCAAACGTCAACGAATTGCCTTATAATGATAATTTTTTTGATACGGTTTTCACCATTAATACAGTATATTTCTGGGGAGATTTAACAAGAACCTTTGAGGAAATCCGCAGAGTTATAAAGGACGGAGGCAATTTTGTCTGCACCTTTTATTCAAAGGCTTTTCTTGACAGTCTGCCTTACTGCGATACGGGATTTGACAAATTTACTCCTCAGGAACTTCGCTCCCTTGCAAGAGAAAACGGCTTTCACAATGTAAAGGTGAAAATTCTTAAAGAGGGAAAATCTTATTGCCTTATCGGACAGAAAATTGCAGGAGTTTAAGTATCTATGGCAGAAATAAGAGAACTTTCCCTTGATGACTGCAAGGCACTTGCACAACTGGACAGCAGGATTTTCTCCGAGCCTTTAAGTGAGCAGGGTTTTGAGCGTGAGTTTAATAACAGAAATGCTATGACCTTTGTTGCCGAAGTTGAAAATAAGATTGCGGGCTACATAAATTTGTGGGGAGTATGCGGAGAGGTCAGTCTGAACAATATCGCCGTTGCGGAAGAATTTCGGGGACAGGGCTTAGGAATAGCTCTTATGCAGACAGCATTTGACAAGCTTTCCGACTATTTTGGCAAATGTGAAATTATAACACTTGAAGTGAGAAAGTCAAATTATACCGCAATATCAATGTATGAAAAATTCGGATTCAAGCAAGCAGGATTACGGAAAAATTTCTACCGCAAGCCTGACGAGGACGCCATTCTTATGAACAAGGATTTGAAAAATGTATAGTTAAATAGGAGAGCCAATGAATTACACCGATTTCACCTTTGAAAAACTAAGCGATAAAATACAAATATGCATATCTTCCGAGCATCGTTTCGGTACGGACGCTTTTCTGCTTGCGGATTTTGCAAAGCCAAGACATAAGGATCTAGTGTGCGATTTCTGTACGGGAAGCGGAATTATCGCCCTGCTTATGGAGCGGAATTTTCAACCTTGTCATAT
>JBJERA010000138.1:0-8557 GCA_051882035.1 Hominimerdicola sp. | reverse complement strand
AAGATGATGCAGATATTGGGCATATCTTGTTACATTTACATCGTCCAGAGCCGCCTCGATTTCATCAAGCAAACAGAACGGTGACGGCGAAATTTTAAGTATTGCAAAATAAATCGCAATAGCCACCATTGCCTGCTCTCCTCCCGAAAGAGACATAAGATTTGTAATAACCTTACCCGGAGGCTGGACGTTTATTTCAATTCCGCATTCCAGAACATTTTCGGTATCGGTTAGAATAAGTTCTCCCTTACCGCCTCCGAAAAGCTCAGAAAAAATCTTGCGGAAATTGTTGTTTATACTATCAAAAGTCTGAATAAACATGGACTTCATGTTTTCTGTCAGGTCGTCAATAAGTTCTTCGAGTTCAGCCTTTGAATTTTTCACATCATTAAGCTGACTGCTCATAAACTCATATCTATCGGAAACTTCCTCGTATTCCTCGATTGCTCCAAGATTAACATGACCAAGCCCCTTAATTTTATTCTTTAAAGCGTTAAGCTGATTATTAGTCTGATTCATGTCCTCAATTTCGTCAGCCATTTCCGCTGCATCGGAACGGGTTAATTCATATTCGTCCCAAAGCTGGCCTACCAGCTTGTCAAACTCGGCAGTTACAGACTTTTTACGCTCCTCAGTACGGGTCAGCTGTCCTGAAAGAGTTTCCTTTTCATCCATCTTGATTTTCTGCTGACTTCTGAGTTTTGTCGCCCTATTATCATATTCAAGATGCTCCTGCTGAGCCTTTTCCATTTCGCTTTTTATAGACTCAATTTTTTCATCCGCACCGCTAAGACTGCCTTTTATATTTTCGATATCTTTCTGCTTTTCTTTTATTTTTTCATTAAGCTGAATAATATCCTGTTCAAGTTTTCCGCTGTCATCAGAATTGTTGCTTATTGCAGCTTCAAGCTGTTCTATTGACAGTCTGCAAGCCTCTGCATCCTTGGCAATTTCAGTTGAACGAACTCTTAAACTTGATAATTCCTCGCTTATGCTTTCACGCTTTAGCTTGAACTCCGCCTGCTTGGATTGGGTTGCAGAAAGCTTTTGCTCCATTTCGGAAATCTCTTTTTCAGCCTCTGATAAATCTGTATTAGCTTTATCAATATCCTCCTGAACTTGAACAAGCTTTGCTTTAAACTGTTCTATAAGCTTATCAGTTTCATTAAGCTTCGAATTATAATTATCATCAAATTCTTTTACACGCTTTATTTCCATTTCAAAACGCAAACAATCCTGATTGATTTCAGCAAGCTGTTCTTTCAGCCCCTCAATATCAGCGTTAAGCTTTGAAACCTCCTGATTAAGCTTTTCTTTTTTATCTTTCAGTTTTAAATTTTCTTCTTCAAGAGAATTTTTCTTTTTGGTGATTTCTTCAATTTCATTCTTACGAGTAAGTATTCCCGTATTCTTTGAAACACTTCCTCCTGTGAACGAACCGCCTGCATTTATTACTTGACCGTCAAGAGTAACAATTTTAAATTTGTATCCATATTTTTTAGCTATAACTGTTGCAAGGTCAATATCCTCTGCAATGCAAATCCTGCCTAAAAGGCTGTTGACAATCCCTTTGAATTTTTCGTCGCAGCCCACAATATCACAGCCCATTGCAACAAATCCATTCTCGCTTTCAAGAGATTTATTTTCAAGCCTTGTGCCTTTAACAGAAGTTACTGGCAGAAATGTTGCACGCCCTGCATTATTTTCTTTCAGCAATCTCATACAGCGTTTTGCGCAGTCCTCATTATCAACAATAATGTTCTGCAACGAACCACCCAATGCAGTTTCAACAGCAACAGAATATTTCGACTTAACCGAAATCAGCTGGGCAACAGAACCGCATATACCGCTTATTCTGCCCTGCTTTGAAGCTTTCATAATATGCTTTACACTGTAAGCAAAGCCCTCCATTGAGTTCTCCAAATCCTGCAAAAGCTTAATTTTCTGAACTGCCTCACGAAGTGCAATATCGTTCTTTGCAAACTCCTCAACGCAAGCTTTAAGCTTTGAAGATTTTGATTCAAAAAGCTTTGCAAAGCCGTTAAGCTTATTCTGAAATTCTTCCTTTTTCTCATCAGCCTTACCGCTTGCATTCCGCAAATCTTTCAGTTCCTTTGCCGAAAGACGGCAGTTCTGTTCAAGTTCCGATTTATAATCAACTGCTTGCGACAACTGTTCCTGAACGTCAGACAGATTATTTTTCCCACTTTCAAGCCTGAAAGTTATCTCAGATTTTTTCAGATAAACTGCATTAATAGCATTATTAGCCTCGTTGACGCTTTTGTCAGATTCCTCCGAAAGAGAAATCAGCTTGTTAAACTCATTTTCCTTATCGGAAACCGCCTGCAAGGAATTCTGCTTTTTCAGATTAAGGTTTTCTAAATTCTGTCTGCTTTTTTCAAGCTCTGTTTCAAGAAAATACTTGGAATTCTGCGACTTTTCAATCTGGTCACGAATTTGCAGGATATTTTCTTCAATATGAGAAATATCATTTTCCAAAACTGCAATATTAGAAAATGCCTGAGAATTTTCAAGCTCTGTTATGTGAATTTTATCTTTAAGTCTATCAACCTCAGCAGCTTTTTCAGCACTTTTTTCAAAATTCCTATCAATTTCACGCTCAACAGACTGCAATTCTTCCGACAAGTCAGCGTACTGGCTGTTTATTGCGTCAAGCTTTTCGTCAAAACCTTTCAAATCGGACATATATTTTTCAAGCTTGTAAACCCATACAGAAACTTCAAGCTTTTTCTTTTCTTCTGCCAGAATCTGAAACTGTTTAGCTTTTTCCGACTGGGATTTGAGCGGAGCAATCTGTCTTTCAAGTTCTCCTAAAATATCGTTAAGTCTTGAAATATTATCCTCTGCCGCAGCAAGCTTTCTTTCTGCCTCTTCTTTTTTAAAGCGAAACTTTGAAATTCCTGCGGCTTCCTCAAAAATTTCACGCCGCTCATTAGATTTACCATTTACAATATCGGAAATTCTTCCCTGCCCTATAATTGAATAACCGTCTCGTCCAAGACCGGTGTCCATGAACAGCTCTACAATATCTTTAAGCCTTACACCATTTCCATTAATCATATACTCGCTGTCGCCGTTGCGGTACAATTTTCGTGAAACGGAAACCAAATCGCTTTCCATATCAAGGCTTCTGTCCTCGTTATCAAGGGTAATTGTCACTTGTGCAAAAGGAGCTTTCGGTCTTGTCTGAGTACCATGAAAAATAATTCCCGCCATATTTTCGCCACGCAAAGCCTTAGATGACTGCTCGCCCATAACCCAGCGCATAGCGTCACCGATATTGCTTTTTCCAGAACCATTAGGCCCGACAACAGCGGTAATTCCCTTATTGAATTTTAATTCAATTTTATCGGGGAAGGATTTAAACCCCTGAATTTCAAGCGATTTCAAATACATTAATTACGTCCTCATTTATTCTGATTTGATTTTTAGCAAGTGTAGAATCGGAAATAATTTTTAAATCTATTCCCTTTTCCTGTAAAAGTATTTTGTTACATTTTTTATGCCCAGATACAAAGCTTGCACAACTTGGATTTACGCAAACCCTCATTTCCGAAACATTATTTTTCTTGGCATATAAAAGCATTGCATTAAGAAAGATTCTGCTAGATACCAGCTCGCTGAACGCAGGGTGATAAAATCCTGCAACGATATTTTCCTCAACTGTTTCTGATGAATGAAGTCCCATGCGTATGATTTTTATGCCTGCATTATAAAAACGTTTTGACATTATTGTACATAAATCTATAACGCTGTCCATTGACAAAAGCTTATAGTCACCTGATTTATAAAGTTCTGCAAGCCTTGTTCCGTTAAGAACCGCAACGGGATAAATTCTAACTGTTTTAGGAGCAAGCTTTATAATCTGCTCCATTGTAGAAATTTCATCGTCCCAACTACTTTGATAAAGCCCAACCATCATTTGCAAACCAAGTTCAAAGCCATAGCTTTTTATAAGCCTTGACGCATTTTCAACGTCAGCCGAAGTATGTCCACGCTCGTTTGCATTCAATATCTTATCGCACATTGACTGCGCCCCAAGCTCTATTGAAGTTACCCCATAGCTTTTCAAAATCTGCAAAACCTCGCCGTCAATATAATCGGGACGAGTGGAAAGCCTTATACCCTTGAATTTGCCCTCGCCTACAAACGACTTTGCGGCGTCAAGCAGTTCAATCATATATTCTCTTGGAACAGCTGTAAAACTTCCTCCGAAAAAAGCTATTTCCGTATCATTCGGATTAGATACTTCATTCATTGCCTGAGTGCAGATTCTCACAACGTCCTCACCGTGAGGAATTTCTTCCGTGCCCGTAATAGTCCTCTGATTGCAAAACGCACACATATGCGGACAACCGACGTGGGGGACAAAAATTGAAATATTACTGTGCGACATAGCCCATCAGTGCAAGAGCCTCTTTCGCCGCAGCCTGCTCCGCATTTTTCTTAGACCTGCCGGTACCCTCACCGATAATATTATTGTTTAAAAGAACCTGCACCGTAAACTTCTTGTCATGGTCAGGACCTGACTCACCTTTAAGATAATACTCTATTCTTTCCTCCGGATTTTTCTGAATAATTTCCTGCAAACAGGTTTTATAATCGTGAAAGCTTTCCGCTCCCGAAGTAGTCATATTCTTGGGGATAAATCTTAAAATATGCTTGCTTGCAGGTTCTATTCCTCCGTCAAGGTAAATTGCGGCGATTACAGCCTCAAAAGCATCTGAAATAATTGACGGTCTTTCACGTCCGCCAGTCATTTCCTCTCCCTTGCCAAGAAAAATATACTTTCCAAGCTCAATTTCCTTTGAAAATTCATACAAAGATTTTTCACATACAAGAGACGCTCTCATTTTTGTAAGTTCTCCCTCCGGAAGATGCTTAAAATGCTCAAAAATATAATCCGAAACCACAATGGAAAGCACCGAATCTCCAAGAAACTCTAATCTTTCGTTACTATGTCTTGTTTTCTTGCTTTCATTAGCAAAAGATGAGTGTGAAAGAGCCTCATAAAGCAGACCCTCATCTTTAAACTGATAATTTATTTTCTTTTGAAACTCTGACATTGCCAGCTTTTCGTTCATGTTCTTCACTCCTTTAATTTTGCCATGCACCTGAGAATTTCAGGCACACGACTTAATTTTTTATTTAACGTCCTGTTTAGATCTCATCTGCTCCAAAGCAGAGGTAATTTCATCAATAACCTTGTTTTCGGTAAAAAGCTTTGCCTGCCTGATCGCATTGTAAAATGCTCTTGCATTTGAAGAACCGTGCGCCTTTATAACCGGCTTTGCTGCACCAAGCAAAGGCGCTCCGCCATGCTCGGAATAGTCAACCTTTTTCTTAAACTCCCTGACATTGCTCATGACCATCATCGCACCGATTTTGGACTTCAAATTCTTTGAGAAAATGCCTTTCATTTCTCCCATAAAGAACTTGCCCATACCCTCGTAGAGCTTCAACATGAGATTTCCGCTGAATCCATCAGTAACGCATACATCGCAATCCCCCAACGGCAGCTGTCTTGCCTCGATATTTCCTACAAAATTCAAAGGAGCGTTTTTAAGCTGCTTGTATGTTTCAAGCTCCAGTTCTCTGCCCTTTGACGGTTCTGCACCGATATTTGCAAGACCTACTCTTGGCGAACCTATATTCATGATTTTATTCATGTAAGCAGAACCCATAATTCCGAACTGAACAAGCATTTCAGGACGGCAGTCTGCGTTCGCGCCGCTGTCAAGAAGCATTGTAGGAGTTGTTGCTGTCGGAAGAATTGTTGCAAGTGCAGGACGCTTTATGCCCTTCAGCCTTTTTACAATAAATGTTGCACCAACAACCAACGCACCCGTTGAACCAGCGGAAACAAAAGCGTCACCCTCTCCGTCTGCAAGCATCTGCATACCCACAGCCATTGAGCAATCCTTTTTGCCCTTGATAACCTGGGTAGGTTCTTCGCAAATTTCGATTACAGTATCAGCTTGTCTGATATGTAAGCCAGTTATATCCAAACCGTTTTCTTCGGCACATTTTTTGATTTTTTTCTCATCACCCACAAGAGTAATATCCACACCAAAATCTTTGTGTGCGTCAATAGAACCTTTTATAACTTCAAGCGGTGCATTATCTCCGCCGAAAGCGTCAATTACTATGTTCATATAATATCCTCCGATTTATTTATAGTAAAGCAAGACATTTATCCAAATCCGCAAGTCCTCTATCGGCAATAGCTTTATATTTCAGCTTTTTATCCCTGATTCTTTCAGGAAGTTCAGGCAAAATTCCCATATTGCAACCCATTGGCTGAAATTTCTCTACCGTCGGGTCGGAAATATATTTTGACAACGATCCCAGCATTGAGGTGTTCGGCAAGGAAACCAACGGCTTATTCCGCAAAAGTCTTGCCATATTAAGTCCTGCAAAAATTCCGCTTGCCGCTGACTCGATATATCCCTCAACACCAGTAATCTGACCTGCAAAAAACAGATTTTCACGGCTGCGCATATTAAACTGCTCGTTCAAAAGCTTAGGAGAATTTATAAAAGTATTTCGATGCATTACACCATATCTTACAAATTCTGCATTTTCAAGTCCCGTAATCATTGAGAATACTCGCTTTTGCTCACCAAATTTCAAATTAGTCTGAAATCCCACAAGATTATAAAGAGAACCCTCTGAATTTTCCGCTCTCAACTGAACAACAGCATAAGGACGTTTTCCAGTTCTCGGGTCGGTAAGTCCCACAGGTTTAAGCGGTCCGAAACGCATTGTGTCCTCGCCTCTTTTGGCAAGCACCTCAACAGGCATACATCCCTCGTAAACTTTGAAATTATCCTTGCCGAAATGCTCTTTATCAAATTCGTGCAGAGGAGCAGACTCGGCATTTATCAGTTCATTATAAAAAGCAAAATACTCCTCTTTATCCATTGGACAATTTATATAATCAGCCTCTCCCTTTCCATAGCGTGACGCAAAGAAAACCTTTTCCTTATCCAGACTTTCATAGGTAACAATAGGCGCAGCGGCGTCATGGAAATAAAGATAATCGCCGCAAAGTTTACCGATACTTTCTGCAAGGCCTCCGCTTGTAAGAGGTCCCGTTGCAATTATCACATTTCCCTCAGGAATTTCAGTAATTTCTTCTTCAATAACTGTGATTTTCGGGTGAGACATTATTTTTTCCGTAATCATGTCTGAAAATTTTTCTCTGTCAACTGCCAAAGCGCCGCCTGCTGAAACTTTTGTGGCTTGGGCACATTCCATTGTCAGAGACTCAAGTCTGCGCATTTCTTCTTTTAACATTCCTGCGGCAGACTCAATTCTTTCAGCTTTAAGGGAATTTGAGCATACAAGCTCAGCAAAACCCTTGTATTTATGGGCAGGAGTAAACTTTTTAGGCTTCATTTCATAAAGCAGAACATCAATTCCCGCATTGGCAAGCTGCCAAGCCGCCTCGCACCCTGCAAGTCCTGCACCGATAACCTTAACCGTCATTTGATAAATTCCTTTCATATCCGCAGTCTGGCTTGTGGCACAGCAAAACGCCGTTCTTTCCGCCTTTTTGGAATAAAGTTGAACCGCATTTCGGACATTTTTCCTCTGTCGGCAAATCCCATGTCATGAATGAGCAGGTCGGATTATCCTCACAGCCATAATACTTCTTGCCCTTTTTAGACTTTTTAAGCAGAACCTTCTTTCCGCAGAAAGGACAAAAACCGCCTGTTTCCTGAACAATTTTTTTAGTGTTTGTGCACTCAGGAAATCCCGAACAAGCCATAAACTTTCCGTATCTGCCGATTTTTATAACCATAGGTTTTCCGCAAAGCTCGCAAACCTGGTCAGTTTCCTCGTCGGGAACTTTTACTCGCTTGCCGTCCATTGCAATTTCAGCCTGGGAAAGCTCCTTGTCAAAATCACAGTAAAAGTCCTGCAAAGTCTTTACCCAGCTTTGCTTGCCGTTTTCAACTTCATCAAGAGAGCTTTCCATATTTGCCGTAAATTTTACATCAACAATTTTGTTAAAATGTTCGCTCATCAGCTCATTTGTGACCTCGCCCAGAGCGGTAGGCTTCAACTGTTTTCCGTCACGCTCCACATAACTTCTGTTAAGAATTGTAGTAATTGTAGGAACATAAGTTGACGGTCTGCCAATACCTGTTTCTTCAAAAGCTTTTACAAGAGTTGCCTCAGTATATCTCGGAGGAGGCTGTGTAAAATGCTGATTGCCCTCCAATGACTTCACCTTTACTTCGTCGCCCTTTTCAATTGGAGGTAGAACGTTTTTCTTCTCGTCTTCCTCGTCCTTTGACTCCTCATAAAGAACGGTAAAACCGTCAAACTTTACAGAATATCCCGTAGCCTTGAAATTACAGCCATTTGCAAGAATATCCACCGAAACAGTATCCATTAAACAATTTGACATCTGAGATGCAATAAAACGCTCCCAAATCAGCTTGTAAAGCTTATATTGGTCGGTTGTAACACCGCTGTCTTTAACTATATCAGGCGTAAGTTCAGGGTGCGTAGGACGAATTGCTTC
>JBJERA010000137.1:0-2132 GCA_051882035.1 Hominimerdicola sp. | reverse complement strand
ATCATTTCCAATTTACAAACCCTTTTGCGTCGATTTTAGCTTGTGAAGACAGGTTATAAACCCCAATAATATAGAATTTCGTCAAGCATTGAATTCAAAAATTTATATTGACAAGTCAATGCTGATTGAGAATACCAATTCTGAAATATACACAGAACAAAAATATATCTGTGTAAGCCGACCAAGACGATTTGGTAAATCAATGGCGGCAAATATGCTTACAGCATATTACAGCCGTGGCTGTGATTCAAGAGAGTTATTTTCAAATCTGAAAATTTCAAAGTCTGAAAGCTACGAAAAGCATATGAATAAATATAATGTTATTCATATTAATATGGTTGATTTTCTCAGCGATAAGCCTAATATGGATGAAATGATTTCTGAAATACAAAAATCTATTCTATTTGATTTAACTGACGAATTCTCTGATGTCAGATTTTATGACAGTACAAAACTTGTAAGGTCATTGAAAGATATTTTTGCAAAATACGCTGTTCCCTTCATTTTCATAATAGACGAGTGGGACTGCATTTTCAGAATTCACAAAAACAACACCGAAGCACAGACAAAATATCTTGATTTCCTGAGAAATCTGCTGAAAGACCAAAGCTATGTTGCACTTGCATATATGACTGGAATTTTGCCTATCAAAAAATACGGAGAACATTCGGCTCTAAATATATTTACAGAGGTTTCAATGACCGATCCACGTGAATATGCTGAATTTACGGGATTTACCGAAGCGGAAGTAAAAGACCTTTGTATTAAATATAATATGCCTTTTGATGAAACCAAGAAATGGTACAATGGCTATAACCTTATGGGAATATCAATATACAATCCTCGTTCGGTTGTAATGTCCATGACAGGCGGATATTTCAATAACTATTGGACATCAACGGAAACCTATGAGGCTTTGCGTGTATATATTGCAATGAATTTTGATGGCTTGAAAGATAAAGTCACACACCTTGTTGCCGGTGAGGAAATTGAGATAAACACCACGAAGTTTCAAAATGATATGACAACTTTCAATAGTGCAGATGATATTCTCACATTGCTCATTCATTTGGGGTATCTTACCTTTGACTTTTTCACAAAAAAAGTAAGAATTCCTAACAGCGAGGTTGCACAGGAATTTATTAATTCGATTGAAGACGGTGGCTGGGAAAATGTTATGAAATCAATCCGACAATCAAAGGATCTGCTTGATGCTACTCTTGACGCCGACGCTGAAAAGGTAGCCGAGATTATTGAACAGGCTCACAGCGACAACACATCAATTTTGAAATACAATGATGAAAATTCACTTGCCTGCGTGATTTCCATTGCATATTATTCCGCACGGAAAAATTATGTTGTGCAAAGAGAAATGCCTGCGGGCAAAGGCTTTGCAGACATAGTCCTTATACCTAGAAAAAATGTGGATTCACCTGCAGTTATTATCGAACTTAAATATGACAAATCCGCAAAATCAGCAATAGAACAAATTAAGGAAAAAAGATATTCCGATTGCCTTAAAGATTATACAGGTGAAATTCTTCTGGTTGGAATAAATTACGATAAGGATGACAAGTCGAAAAAGCACAGCTGTATAATTGAAAAGGTTTCAAAGAATTAATATTTAATGAGTTTATGAACTGCCCACCAAAGTTGGTTCGGAAACCGAGCTAAAAATGATACAATTACACGAACGCATAAAAAATGCACCAAAGCGTGAACTTTGGTACATTTTGGGATACCCCCAAAAATATTGTGTAAAAAGAATAAAATACTTCCAGTCAGACAAAGCTAAAAGCAAGGAAAAAAGATCTGAAAGGAAGTATTTTTATTATGGAAAAAGCATCAAAAGAGTTATTAAAGGAATTTGTAAACAGCCAGAAATTCACAAGCACAACCGATATCATGAACAGCATGAAGGAGTTGTTCAGCGATGTTATCCAGCAGGTTATGGAAGCAGAACTTGAAGAAAAGCTAGGTTACGAAAAAAGTCAGCGTGTATCTGAATCTGACGAATCCGGTACTCAAAAAAAACTACAGAAACGGTTACTCGAAAAAGACTGTAAAAACTCAGCTAGGCGAAGTTGATGTCAAAATCCCCCGCGACAGAAACGGCGAATATGAGCCGCAGA
>JBJERA010000136.1:0-8679 GCA_051882035.1 Hominimerdicola sp. | reverse complement strand
TAACATATCTTATAAGATCATTAACAAAAACAGGGGTATAACCCTCTTGTTTCAGATAAATTATGTCTTTTTCTAGTTGAAGGGAAGATATTACATAATCTCCCCATTGCTTTTCATCGTTTAATATGCTGTGATACATTATTATAGGTACGAAAATACCCTCATTTTCTTCCAGTGCGTTTCCGGTAATTTTAAATGCAGAGAATAATAAAACTACTGCCGCTGATAATACTGCAAAAAGCCGGCTTTTTTTTAGTTTGATACTTATAAACATATTTTTCCTCCCTATTGTTTTGTTAATATTTATGCTTATACTATTGGAAAAATTACAAAAATAATTGCTTCACTACTTGAATTATTTATGCAAATGTGATATACTTATTTATAGATTATATTTTATTAATCAAAAATGGAGGTATGAATGCTTATGAAAACCATAAGGTCAAGATTTCTTATTGCTTTACTAAGCGTCACCATTTGTGTGATAATTATTTTAAGTTTTGTCAGCGTTAATTTTATAAATCGTACATCTAAGGAAACTTTGAACAGCACTATGAAACCTCTTGCTGCCCAATCGGCGAATAGTCTGGACGGTACCATCAATCAATATATTTCTGCATTTTCAAGTGCGGCCAACTCAGATGATTATAACAATGCAGAAAATAATGCCAGAAAGCTTGGTGCTTTGAAAGAAAATTTTTCGCTGGGAATTAATCAATATTGCTATTATACGATTTTTTCTGAAAACGGTGACATTTTCTCGGCAGATGATCAGGATATTTCAAAAGCGGTATCTTTTGAGGATATTCAAAACTGTGCATCACGCAGTACAGCTTACATAACCAATCTTTTTACGGTTGATAATAAAAATTATTTTTCAATTATGCAGGCTGGAAAAAGCAAGAACAAAGAAAAAATAATTGCTTGTGTTTCCATAAGCTGTGACGTTATCAATGATTTAATTACAGAAAACGTGTTTGGCGAACTCGGTTATGCCTATCTGATTGACCAGACAGGAACAATTCTTGTTCATACTGACAATTCTTTTTCAGAAAATAAAATGAATCCGATCAATGAGGCTAAAACTGACGATAATTATGTTGATACGGCTAAGGCTTTTAAGTATATTCTTGAAAATCAAGATGGAATTACCGAATATAAATACAGCGGTCATGATTATATTGCTGGATTTTCCGATATAAGCTATTTTGACTCAACTTTGGTGCTTGTTGCAAATATAAGCGATTTTTCACAGACTAAGGAAACTGCGCTGAAAAGTATAGTTTTTATAAGCGTTGCGCTTATTTTTATTACAAGTATTATTTCTGTTCTATTTGCAAAAGCTATTTCAAAGCCTATTATTTCAGTTACTAACCGAATCAGAGGTTTGGCTCAGGGTAATCTGACCGATCCTGTTGATGTTTCTTTCTCAAAGGACGAGCTTGGAGTGCTTTCAAATTCTCTTGATGAAACCATTGTTTCACTGCGGCAATATATTAATCTTATAACCTACGGTCTTACTCAGATTTCAGAAGGCAATCTCTGCTATCGAATGGAGGGTACTTTTAAAGGTGATTTTTATAAAATCAAGAGTACCTATAATGAGATTATCAACAGTCTTTCCGATACTTTTGCTGCTATTAATCTTTCTGCGGAGCAGGTAACTTCGGGTGCAGTTCAGGTTTCAAATTCTGCTCAGGCAGTGTCGCAGGGTTCTACCCAGCAAGCGTCTGCGATTGAACAGCTTTCGGCTACTCTTACAGATGTTTCTAAGCAAATTCAGCAGAATTCCGCTGACGCTAAAAATGCGTACGAAATTGTTACAGAAAATACTAATGCTATAAACAGCTGTAATTCCAATATGGAAAATATGCTTAAAGCAATGAATGATATTGACGAATCTTCGGCAGAAATTGCTAAAATTATTAAGGTCATTGATGAAATATCTTTTCAGACTAATATTCTTGCTCTTAATGCCGCTGTTGAGGCAGCAAGAGAGGGTTCAAAGGGATTCGGAGTTGTTGCCGACGAAGTTAGACGACTTGCTTCACGCTCTGCTGAGGCAGCAAAACAGACGGCAGCTCTTATTGAAAATTCTACAACCGCAGTTTCTAATGGTTCAAAAATTGCGGAGGAAACTGCAAAATCATTAAATAAAATGGTAGAAAGTTATGAAGAAATTCAAAATCTTGTAAAGAATATTAGTGACGCCTCAGAGGCGCAGGCAGAGGCTATTGTGCAGGTTGATACGGGTGTTGACCAGATTTCTGCCGTTGTATCTGCAAATACTACTACGGCTATTGGTTCAGCCTCGGCAAGCGAGGAACTTTCAAGCCAGTCGCTTATTCTGAAAAATATGATTGCTAGGTTTAAACTTGAAAATGAGCAGTGTGAAGATTTAAACTCAGATATTGATGATTCTGAGTTTAGCGATTTTCAAAATAGTTCAGATGATATAGCAGAAAATGATGATAATGCAGAGTTTTTAAGCTTTGACGAAAATGATAAATATTAGAAAGGGTTTGGTGTTGTATGAAAAGAAGAATTGGAATTCTTACCAGCGGTGGAGATTGTCCGGGACTTAATGCTACTATCAGAGGCGTTGCAAAAGCTTGTTATGAAAAATTTGGCAGTAATGTTGAAATTGTTGGTATTTATGACGGATATTTTGGTTTAATAAATAATATGTGTAAGGAAATGGTTGAGTCTGACTTTTCCGGCATTCTAACTACCGGCGGTACAATTTTCGGTACCAAGAGAACTCCTTTCAAAAAAATGCAGGTTGTGGAAGAAGATAATGTTGACAAGGTTAAGGCAATGAAAGAAACTTACAAGAAGCAAAATCTTGATTGTCTCTTGACGTTGGGTGGAAACGGCACCCACAAGACTGCAAATCTGTTGTCAAGCGAAGGACTTAATGTTATCGGTTTGCCAAAGACTATTGATAATGATATTTGGGGAACAAGTGTGACATTTGGTTTCCATACTGCTGTTGACATTGCTACCGATGTTATTGACAGACTTCATTCAACTGCAAATTCTCACGGTAGAATTTTAGTTACTGAAATCATGGGCAACAAGGCTGGTTGGCTCACTCTTTATTCAGGTATTGCAGGCGGAGCAGATATGATTGTAATTCCTGAAATTCCTTATGATATTAATAAACTTGCTGAGGCTGTTGAAAAGCGTGACTCAAAGAGGTTTGCAATTTTAGCAGTTGCAGAAGGTGCATTCGATATTGAAGAAGCAAAGATGAAGAAGAAAGAACGTGCAAAGGTTCGTGCAGAGCAGGGAATTACTACTGCTACAAGCAGAATTGCACGTCAGATTGAAGAAATGACTGGCAGAGAAACAAGAGTTTGTATTCCTGGACATATGCTTAGAGGAGGAAGTCCTTCGGCATATGACAGAGTTCTTGCAACAAAGTTTGGAGTTCATGCAGCACAGCTTATTGCTGACGATAAATATAGTTATGCAGTTGCAATGGTTAATGAGGTTGTTACAGAAAATCCTTTGTCTGAGATAGCAGGAAAAACAAAATTTGTACCTGTTGATCACCAGCTTGTAAAAACAGCTAAGGACATAGGCATTTCCTTTGGCGATTAATAAACAGCACCTAAAAAATAAATATATATATAATCTCGAAAAACTGAGAAAACAATAATATAAAGCGGCTAGGAGTAATCTTGGCCGCTTTTGTTAACTTATTTATATTGTTTGAATACAAGAATTTTAATCAGGTTTATGTATTTGTTTTTTTATCATTGCATACAAAGTCCCCTTTTATCATACTTTAATTTGGTATATTTATGTCATACCAAATTATTCAATAAAAGGGGAGCAATTTATTTTATATAATTTAAATCATAGATTCTTCCCAGCAATCAGGAGCTTCAATGCCCATAATTGAAAGAACTGTCGGAGCAACGTTTGCAAGGCCATACTTTGTGCTGTCAGCGTCCTTGATAACAAAAGTCTTCTCATCGTCAACGATAATGAAAGGTACTCTGTTAAGAGAATGAGCTGTTCTTACCTGAACATCGCCCTTCTTGTTCTTTTCAAGCATTTCATCAGCATTACCATGGTCAGCTGTGATAAGAACTGTACAATGATACTTCTTTGCAACAGGGAGAAGTCTTGCAAGAGCCAAGTCAACAGATTCAACACCGATAATTGTTGCAGGCATAGAACCTGTGTGACCAACCATGTCGCCGTTAGGGTAGTTACATCTGATGAAATCATACTTTTCAGACTCGATTGCAGCAATTAAATCGTCAGTAACTTCCGCAGACTTCATCCATGGTCTTTCGTCAAAAGAAACCTTATCAGAAGGAATCTCTTTCCATGTTTCAAGTTCCTCAGAGAACTTTTCTGACTTGTTACCGTTCCAGAAATATGTAACGTGACCATATTTCTGAGTTTCAGAAACAGCATAAGAATTTTTGCCTGCCTTAACAAGCACCTCTGAAAGAGTATTGGTAATCTCAGGAGGATTTACAAGGAATTTCTTAGGAAGATTCAAATCTCCGTCATATTGAAGCATACCTGCAAACTTAACATTTGGACGAACACCTCTGTCAAAACCGGTAAATACCTCATCATCAAATGCCATTGACATTTCAATAGCTCTGTCTCCACGGAAGTTAAAGAGAATCACGCTGTCATTGTCAATGATTTTACCAACAGGTTCACCATTTTCAGCAATAACAAATGCAGGCAAATCCTGGTCGATAGCGCCGGTTTCTTCACGAAGATTTGTGTAAGCCTCAGCAGCAGAAGCAAACTGTCTGCCCTCGCCCTTAACATGAGTATCCCAGCCTGTTTTTACCATATTCCAGTCAGCCTGATATCTGTCCATAGTAATCTTCATTCTTCCTCCGCCGGAAGCAATTCTTGCATCGAATGAATCGTCGTTGAGTGAAGCCATGAATTTTTCAATATCTTCGATATAAGTCATACCGGAAGTAGCAGGAACATCACGACCGTCAAGAAGAGCATGAACTCTGACAGTTTTTATTCCCTCTTTTTTAGCCTCAGCAATCATTGTTTTGAGGTGAGAAATATTAGAATGAACGTTACCGTCTGAAAGCAGACCTATAAAGTGCATTGTTGAATTATTTTCTTTGCAGTTTGCAGCAAGCTCTTTCCAAGTGTCGGAAGCGAACATTTTACCGCTTTCCAGGGACTCGTTAACAAGCTTTGCACCCTGAGAATAAATCTGACCGCAGCCAAGTGCATTGTGACCTACCTCAGAGTTACCCATATCATCATCAGAAGGCAGACCAACAGCGTCACCATGAGCCTTCAAGGAAGTATGCGGGCATTCTTTCAAAAGTCTGTCAAGTGTAGGAGTGTTAGCCTCTGTAACAGCGTCTCCAAGACCGCTTACAGAAAAACCAATACCGTCCATTACTACAAGAACAACAGGTTTCTTAGACATAATATTTAGTCCTTTCAATTATAAAGTTTATGAAAACCAATAAATTAAACATAAGTTCTTATATATTTAAGTGAATTATCATCACTGTCAATATTCTAATTGTGCATTAATTAACCGTTTACAGCAGCCTGAACGATTGTATTGAAGTCCTCAGCTTTGAGAGATGCACCGCCGATAAGACCGCCGTCTACGTTTTCCTTAGCGAGAAGTTCAGCACAGTTCTTAGCATTCATTGAACCGCCGTACTGAATTGTAACAGCCTCTGCTGTTGCCTCGTCATAAATCTTTGCAAGGGTTGCTCTGATAAATGCACAAACTTCCTCAGCCTGGTCAGCAGTAGCAGTCTTGCCTGTACCGATAGCCCAAACAGGCTCATAAGCGATAACAGTTTTCTTAACATCCTCGGCAGAAACATCGAAAAGGTCAAGCTTAATCTGACGAGCAATAACTTCCTCAGTAATGTTGCACTCACGCTCCCAAAGAAGTTCGCCAACGCATACGATAGGCTTCAAGCCGGCAGCAAGAGCAGCCTTTGTTCTCTTGTTTACTGTTTCATCAGTTTCGCCAAAATACTGTCTTCTTTCAGAATGACCGATTACAACATACTCAACTCCAAGCTCAACAAGCATATCAGCAGAGATTTCACCTGTGAAAGCACCGCTCTTTTCAAAGTGAACGTTCTCAGCACCAATCTTAACATTTGAACCAGCTGTTGTGTTGATAGCAGTTTCAAGGTTTGTGAAAGGAACACAAGCGATAACCTCAACATTATTTTCAGCGTTAGCAACCAAAGGCTTAATAGCTTCAAGAAGCTCCTTAGCCTCAGGTCTTGTCTTATTCATTTTCCAGTTACCAGCAATAATAGCTTTTCTAACATTCTTTTTCATTACAAAAACTCCTTATAACAAATTTAGGCATGACCATATTATCAGCCTCAATACTTTTTAATTATACAACAATCCATTCGCTTTGTCAACCGATTAACAAACAAATATAATTAATAAAAGTTTCATTTGACAAATACCCTAGGGGAGTATATAATATTTACATAATAAAATACTCTGTAGGGGTATATAGAGGTGATATTGTTGAATAATAATGAATGTTGCTGTCATAAAAAGAATACTCCACGAGATGAGCAGACGGTCAAGCAGTTAAGAAATCGTATTAATAGGATTATAGGTCAGCTTAACGGTATTCAGAAAATGATTGATGAAAATCGTTATTGCGGCGATGTTTTAATGCAAATTGCCGCAGTTGAAAGTGCTTTACAAAATGTGGGTTATATGATTTTACAGGAACACATGGAAACCTGTGTGGTTGAAGAAATTCAAAAAGGGAATACTCAAATTGTAAACGAGGCTTTTGAATTAATGAAAAAGCTTAAATAGAAAGGTGTGCTATGGAAAGAAAAAAGTTTAATGTGACGGGTATGACTTGTTCGGCATGTCAGACTCATGTAGAAAAAAGCGTCAATAAGCTTGATGGAATAAAGTCATGCAATGTAAATCTTTTGCAAAATTCTATGAATGTAGAATTTGACGAAGAAAAAACAAGCGTGAGTGAAATCATTAAGACTGTCGAAAATGCTGGTTATGGAGCATCAGAAAAAGGGAAAAAAATCGAAGAGCAGGATAGTTCTTCTGATGAACTGAAAAAAATGAAACAGTGGCTTTGGTGGTCGGTTGGATTTTTGATACCGCTGTTTTATATCTGCATGGGACATATGATAAATATTCCAATGCCTGCGATTTTGTCGGGACATGAAAATATGATGATTTTTGCAATTACTCAGCTTTTGCTGACTGTGCCGATTATTGCATTGAATTTTCACTATTTCAGAAACGGATTTAAAAATCTGATACATCGTTCGCCTAATATGGACAGTCTTATTGCATTGGGCTCAACTGCGGCATTTGTTTATAGTGTTTACGGACTTTACAAAATGGCTTATTTCATGGGCAGGAATGATTTGAACTCGGCTCATGACAGCATGATGAATTTATATTTTGAATCATGCGGAATGATTTTGACTTTGATTACTGTGGGCAAATTCATGGAGGCAAGAAGTCGAGGAAAAACATCTGACGCTATCAAAAAGCTTGTAAGTCTTGCACCGAAAACTGCGGTAGTTATTCGTGACGAACAAGAAGTTGAAATTCCTGCGGAACAGGTTGCGGTAGGTGATATTTTTATTCTTAAAGCAGGACATTCTGTACCTTGTGACGGAGTAATAATTGAGGGCAACTGTACAGTAGACCAATCGGCATTGACGGGTGAAAGTATTCCTGTGGAAAAATCAATAGGTGATAAGGTTATGAGTGCCTCCGTTTCGGCAGGCGGATTTGTAAAATGCCGTTGTGAAAAGACAGAAAAAGATTCAACTCTTTCACAGATTATTTCTCTTGTGGAGGAAGCGTCGTCCTCAAAAGCACCGATTGCAAGGCTCGCTGATAAAATCAGCGGAGTTTTTGTGCCGATTGTAATAATTATTGCTATATTGTCGGCGATTATATGGCTTTTGGTTGGAAAAGAATTTTCATTTGCATTAAATATGGCAATTTCTGTTTTGGTAATATCTTGTCCTTGTGCTTTGGGATTGGCAACTCCTACGGCAATAATGGTGGGTACAGGTAAAGGAGCTCAAAACAGTATTCTGTTTAAATCGGCGGAAAGTCTTGAAACTGCACATTTAACTGACGTTGTAGTTCTTGATAAAACGGGAACTTGTACAGAGGGAAAGCCTGTCGTTCAGCAGATTATTACAGAGGCAATTTCTAAAAAAGAATTGATGAAATACATTTTTGCTTTGGAGAATCGTTCTTCACACCCGTTGGCAAAAGCAATTAACGATTATTGTAAAGCTGACAATACAGATTTGCTTTCAGTTGAAGAATATACCGAAACATCAGGCGGAGGACTTTCGGGTTTAATTTCAGGTAAAAAAGTTTTAATTGGAAACAAACGTCTTATGGCGGAGAATGAAATTGACATTTCTTTATTAATACAAAAGGCAGAAGAAAGTGCTGAGCAGGGAGCAATCCCACTTTTTGCTGCGGTTGACGGAAAAATCTGCGGAGTAATTACTGTGGCTGACCCGGTTAAAAATACGTCGCAATCTGCAATTTCTGCATTAAAAGAAATGAAAATATCTACGGTTATGCTCACCGGTGACAATGAAAAAACTGCAAAGGCTATTCAGAAAAAACTTGGGATTGACGAGGTTTATGCCGAACTTA
>JBJERA010000135.1:0-8692 GCA_051882035.1 Hominimerdicola sp. | reverse complement strand
TACATTTTCACAGAAAGAAACGGAATTTACATCATCGACCTTCAGAAGACAGTTAAGAAGCTTGAAGAAGCTTATATGTTTATCCGTGATGTAGCAGCTAACGGCGAAGAGGTACTTTTTGTAGGTACTAAGAAGCAGGCTGGTGATTCTGTTAAGGAAGAGGCTCTCAGAGCTGACGCTCATTATGTTAATGCAAGATGGCTCGGCGGTATGATGACTAACTTCAAGACAATTCAGAGAAGAATCAAGAGACTTGAACAGCTCCACGCTATGGAAGAGGACGGCACATTCGACCTTCTCCCTAAGAAGGAAGTTGTTAAGCTCAATCTTGAAATTGAGAAGCTTGAAAAGTTCATGGGCGGTATTAAGCACATGAAGAAGCTCCCTGGCGCTCTTTTTGTTGTTGACCCAAGAAAAGAAAAGATTGCTGTTGCTGAGGCTAAGAAACTTGGTATTCCGGTAGTTGCTATCGTAGACACAAACTGTGACCCTGACGATGTTGACTATGTAATTCCTGGTAATGATGACGCTATCAGAGCTGTTAAGCTTATTGCCGGCTGCATGGCTAACGCAATTATCGAAGGCAGACAGGGTGCTGACGCATCTGTTGAAGAAGCTGAAAAGGTTGAAGAGGCTGCTGAGGCTGCTGAATAATAATGAAATTTCAGGCAGGCATTTTTATATTTGTCTGCCTTATTTCGCTACAATGAACTTTTAGGAGGAATTATAAATGGCAAACGTATCCGTTAAGGAAATCAAAGAACTTATGACTTTGACAGGCGTAGGTATGATGGATTGCAAGAAGGCTCTTGTTGAGGCTGACGGCGATATGGACAAGGCTGTAACACTTCTTCGTGAAAAGGGTCTTGCTACACAGGCTAAAAAGAGCGGCAGAGTTGCTGCTGAGGGTATCTGTACTGCTGTTGTAAAGGGCAACGTTGGTGCAGTTGTTGAAGTAAACATCGAAACAGACTTCGCTGCTAACAATGAAGAGTTTAAGGCTTTCGTTGCAGCAGTTGCTGATACAGTTATCGAGCAGAATCCAGCTGACATTGAGGCTCTTAAAGCTTGCAAAATCAGCGGCGGTGATACAACAGTTGAAGAAGCTCTGCAAAATATTTTCATTAAGATCAGAGAGAACATGGTTATCCGTCGTTTTAAGAGACTAGAAGGTATTCTTGTGCCTTATGTTCACGGTGGCGGAAGCATCGGTGTATTGGTAAATCTTGAATCTGACATTGCTGCTGACAATGCAGAACTTCTCGCTTGCGGTAAGGATTGTGCTCTCCAGGTTGCTGCTATGAATCCTGCATACCTCAATAGAGATGTTGTTCCTGCTGACGCTCTTGATAAGGAAAGAGAGATTATGCTCGCTCAGATGGCTGATGATCCTAAGATGGCTAACAAGCCTGAGCAGGTTAAGCACAAAATTATTGATGGTAAGATTGGTAAATACTATTCTGAAAACTGCTTGCTTGAACAAACTTTTGTTAAGGACGGCGACCTTACAGTTGAAAAGTACGTTGATTCCGTAGCTAAGAAGCTTGGCGGTTCTATTACTGTTACTGACTTCGTTCGTTTCGAGCGTGGCGAAGGTATTGAAAAGAAAGAAGATAACTTTGCTGATGAAGTTTCTTCAATGATTAAGTAATTTCATAAAAAATCTCATATAACTTTAATCACAATCACAATTTAAATCGGGAACTTTTGGTTCCCGATTTTTTATAAAAATATGTAAAGAAAAAGTGCAGCTCACAAAGAACTGCACTTTTTATGTAATGAATTACTTTTTTACTGTATATGGAGATATAGCCTGAGCCATTTTAATTGCAGGCATAGTCTGCAACCAAATGTGACCTGGTCCGGTTACTCTTGTATTAAAAAGTCCTTCTCCACCAAAGAACATATTTTTAACACCTTTAACAGATTCAACATTGATTGTGCAAGAAGCCTCCATGGCTGCAAGCATACCCTGGTCAATCATCATAGACTGACCTGCTGCAAGCTGATAGTCAACAACAGTTCCGTCAATTTCAAGAAAAACTATACCGTGACCTGAAAACCTCTGCATAATAAAGCCTTCACCGCCTGCAAGACCTGCGAAAAATTTGTGCTGAAAGAACATTTCCATGTTTACGGTTGTTTCAGACGCAAGAAAAGCGTGTTTCTGAGCCACAATAGGCATTTGGGCAACGTCAACAGCCATTATTTCACCTGGGAAACTTGATGCCATAGCAATCATACCATCGCCGCCCTGAGCAGTGTAAATATTTTGGAACATTGCCTCACCCTGAAAAGCTCTTGAAAACATTTTTCCAATTCCACCGTTGCTGGTTGTTGTCATAGCAAGATTTGGAGTCATCCAACTCATTGCACCATTTTCTGTGATTAGTGACTCACCTGCTGAAAGATAGCAAATTGCTACCGGCATTGGTGTACCTTTGATTTCGTATCTCATATAAATCCTCCTACAATTTAGTTTTTATATATTCAAGAACATCATTTAAGCTGTCCATGACATCGTTTGTCATAGTTAAAATTTCATCCGTAGGTTTAATCAAATCAGGAACCATTACAGAAATCATTCCGGCTGAATGGGCTGATTTTATACCATTTAAAGAATCTTCAACAGCAACAGTTTTTTGTGGAGAAACACCCAATTTATCACAAGCCATAAGATAAATATCAGGCTTGGGTTTTGAATGTTCAAGCATATCTCCACCGACAATTACCTGAAAATAATCAATTAATCCAGCACAAGTAAGCTGCTTTATGACTGTATCATAAGAAGTTGACGAGGCAAGCCCAACTTTTATTTCACGCTCTTTCAAATAAGA
Organism: Hominimerdicola sp.; assembly: GCA_051882035.1. Classification (GTDB taxonomy): domain Bacteria; phylum Bacillota; class Clostridia; order Oscillospirales; family Ruminococcaceae; genus Hominimerdicola. Next base: position 5,855 of record JBJERA010000135.1, on the reverse strand, counting down.
CAAAAGTTCTCTTGCACCTGTCTTTATAGGTATTCCTTCTTTTTGTATAAGTTCCTGAAAGACAAGTCTGGATTCACCATATACATCTTTTACCGAAATGAGATGTCCATAGGAAACTTCCATTATATGCATTGTATCAGTTAAACTCCTGCCAATGCACTGCATAGCAACCTCTTCGATATTATCCAAATTATATTTCTCGCCAAGAATGTGCCATATTTTCATGCTCAATGCCTCGGTGTCGAAAATGACCCCGTCCATATCAAAAATAATACCATCAATATTATCCAAATTCCACTTCATAGTAATAACCTACTTAAAATACATATATAAATTACACTTAATCATTCCGTTATAAAGTTTGCGCTTTTTATCAGCCTTTTTTCCGAAAAAGCTTTCAAACTCCTCATGAGGAGAAATAATATAACATGGATTCTTTTGAGACGGACATAAAACCTGCCCCATTTTTTTATAGAGTTCCTCTGCTTCTTTTATCTGCAACATTCTTTCACCGTAAGGCGGATTACAGAAAGTAACAGAGCTGTCAATCTGTTTGAATTTTGAAATATCCTGCTGTTTTACCGTAAGTTTAGATGCCACTCCTGCTTTTTTTGCATTATCCCTTGTTAATTCTACGCAGAAATCGTCAATATCAAAGCCATATCCTGCGAAAGTTCCCTGCTTGTTGATAGAATCCAGCGCCTCAGCTCTGGAATCCTGCCAAATTTCAGCAGGAATTTGTGACCAATCCTGAGCGGCAAATTTTCTTCTCAAACCTGGTGCAACATTTAAAGCTTTATAAGCCGACTCAATCAAAAAAGTTCCTGAACCGCACATAGGGTCATATACGATAGTATCAGCACGAATTCGTGCCAAATCAACAATTCCTGCGGCAAGAGTTTCTTTAATTGGCGCATCATTGGAATTACGTCTGTAACCTCTTTTGTGAAGTCCAACACCGGTTGTATCAAGATAAATCGTAGCAATATCCTTGTGAATAGAAAACTGAATCTGATGCTTTGCTCCGGTTTCTTCAAAATAACTAATTCCGTAAATCTGTTCCAAACGCTTAACACAAGCCTTTTTTATAATCTTTTGGCAATCGGGTACAGAATGAAGCTGTGAATTTAAACAATGTCCTTTAACCGGAAAAGCATCGTTTTTTCCAATAAAATTTTCGATAGGCATTTTTCTTACACCTTGAAAAAGCTCCTCAAAGGAATAAGCAGGAAAACTGCCAAGCTCAATCAAAACTCTTTCTCCGCTGGCAATCCATAGATTTGCCTTTGCCAATGTGTTAAAATCACCGTCAAAAGATATTTTACCATCGGTAGTAGTAAGATTTTCACCGCCGATTTTTTTTATCTCATATGCCAAAACGCTCTCTAAGCCAAAATGACACGGCACACACATACGAATTTTCGTCATATATTTTCCCCTTCAAAAAGCCCCCATACAATTTAAAATATGGAGGCTTTAATATTTTATCATTAATGATTGCCGGAGCAATATCCAGGAACATTAGATTGTTTGTAATAACCGGTTTCAGTACTGTAACAGTGATCAGATGCAATCAGACCTGTCTTAGTACAGTATTTCAACTGAACCACAGATTCAGGCATCTTATCAAAGTTTTTATGCTCTTCGTTATTGGCAATATCTCCAAAAATATTCTTCCAAATAGCACCAATATTCTGATATTTATTTGTAGGAATAGTTTCCTGATTTTCATAGCCAATCCAGATACCAGAAACATAATCAGGTGTGCAACCTACGAAAGTAAGGTCATTCCAATCGGTAGTTGTACCTGTCTTTCCAACCAAATCAGTCTTGCTCAACTTAGCATAACGACCTGTACCATCCTCATGATTGATTACACCTTGTAACATTCTATTCATTACATAAGCAGTTGATTCGCTGATGGCCTGCTTATACCCGTCTCCCTTTTCATAAATGACAGTTCCGGCAGCGTTTTCAATCTTGTAAACATAAGAAACATCATATTTCTTTCCGCCATTACCGAAAATCATATAAGCGCCGACAAGTTCTTCAAGCTTGACACCCTTAGTAAAACCACCTACCGTTACAGGCGAATAGTTAGCATCTGCATCAACAAGTGTTGTAAAGTCCAAGCTTTCTTTTAGGAAATTGTACGAATAAGCAGGAGTCATTTTCTTAATAAGCTGAGCAGGCAATGTATTAAGTGATTTGTCAAGGAATTGCCATGTAAACATATTATTATAAGACCAGTTTGAATCACCGCCGGTTTCAGAATAGTTTACAGGCCATTTTACATTCTTGCCTTCTTCTTCAATAGTTATAGGCTCATCGGTTGAAATCGTTGACCAAGTTATCAAATCCTGGTCAAGAGCAGGTGCATATGATGCAATTGGCTTAATCGTAGAACCAGGGGAACGAACTGAGTCAGTAGCTATATTCCATACACGTGATTCTGTTTTTTCATTTCTGCCACCTACAACAGCTTTAACGTTACCCTGATAGTCCATTGCTATAAAACCGGACCACAAAGTATCATCATCAAAGGAATAAGTTCTGAAATTACTTGCATCTTGCATTTCTTTCTCAACTTTTTCCTGCATTTCTCTGTCAACAGTTGTATACACTGTATATCCGCCCTCATAAAGACGAGTTGAAGCATCCTCATAAGAAATACCTGAATTGTCAGCAATAATCTGAATAGCCTCGTTAATAGCTGCGTCCATAAAGTAAGAAGTTGGTCCCTGTTCCTCAGTTTCTTCATCATAAACAGTATCACTGGAATAATCATAATTACCAACAACTACAAGTTCTTCTGCCACAGCCTCGTTATATTCCTGCTCAGAAATAGCACCATTTTCAAGCATATGGTTAAGACAATAAAGCTGGCGCTGTCTGTTTCCTTCAGGATTTTTCAGAGGATTATAAACAGCAGGAGAAGTAGTCATACCCGCAAGAGAAGCCGCCTCTGCCAAAGACAAATCGGAAACATCTTTTCCAAAATAGAAATTTGCAGCAGCCTGAACTCCGGTAATATCATCGGTATTCGTTCCAAGCCAGATAACGTTCAAATAACTTTGAAGAATATCCTCCTTGGTATAAGTCTTTTCCACATTGATAGTTCGGAAAATTTCTCGAATTTTACGCTCAACACCCTTCATTCCATCGGCAGCGTCATCGCCCGTAATATTCTTTATGGTCTGCTGAGTAATTGTAGAACCACCCTGTTTGCTGCCATAAATAGGGACAAAGATATTAACAAACGCACCGAAAGTACGCTTAAAGTCTACACCATCATGCGAATAAAATCTTTCGTCCTCTGTATACACAAAAGCGTCCTGCACATACTGCGGAACATTCTCCAAATCTACCCAAATAACCTTCTTTGACGGATTTTTAATTGCATAATACAGTTCATACTGTTCAGATTCGTCATCGCCCTCCTCATAGTCTAGGTTATCCGATAAAAATCTTGAAATATTACTGTCAACAACCTTGTCAAGACTTACAGTTGTAGTTGTGTCTGCAAAATTAAGAACATATATCGTCAAAACTGTTGCAAAAATAGAGCAGGTTATAATAATGATCAAAAACATTGATAAGATTATTGTACCCACAATTTTTGCTATTTTCGCACCTGTACTTGTCTTTTTTTTCTTTCGTTTCTTAGGAACTTTTCTTTTAGTATCTTCCATAAAATTAACCTTTCGTATAAAAACGGCTGCAAAAACCGTTAATTAATATTGTTCTAAATATTATTATACCACATACGAATATAAAAGTTAAGTATTTTTTATTAAATCTCACACATTTTTATATCACATAATGCAATTCGGTCACAAAATGTGTAAAAATTAAAAAGGGGCGATTTCTCGCCCCCTGTTTTCTAAGCTTATTCAGCCTCAACCTCATCTTCTTCATCAGCAGGAAGCAAAGCTCTGATTGACAAGCTGATTCTCTTCTTATCCAAATCAATTTCAGTAATCTGACAATCAACAACCTGTCCAACAGAAAGGATGTCAGCAACGTTATTAACTCTCTTATTAGCAATCTGTGAGATGTGAATAAGACCGTCAATACCATCAATAATCTGTGCAAATGCACCAAATGAAGTAATAGAAACAATAGTAGCCTTTACAGTCTGACCAACCTCATAGTTAGCCTTAAAGATTTCCCAAGGATTCTCAGAGTCTTTCTTATAAATCAAAGAAACCTTCTTTGTTTCAGGATCAATATCCTTAATAGTAACAGTAACTTTATCGCCTACTGAAACAACCTCAGATGGGTGCTTAATTCTGTTCCAAGAAAGGTCCATTCTTCTGATAAGACCGTCAACACCGCCAAGATCTACAAATACGCCGTAATCAGTAATGGACTTAACCTCGCCCTGTACCTCATCTCCGGCAGCAGCTGTTTCAAAAAACTTAGCCTGAGCAGCAGCCTTTTCTTCTCTTGCAACAGCTCTGATTGAACCAACAGCTCTCTGTTTAGCCTCGTTTACTTCAAGAATTTTGAAAGAAACAGTTGTTTTAAGAAGCTCATTCAAGTCATAGTCACGTCTTGGAGCAGCCTGAGAAGCAGGAATAAATACCTTAACTCCGTTTGAAGAAACGAGTACACCGCCCTTAACAACATTTGTAACAGTACCGGAAAGAACAGCGTCAGCGTCCTTAGCCTCAACAATCTTCTGAAAACCGAGAACAGCGTCAACCTTCTTCTTTGAAAGAGTAACAATACCTTCTTGGTCGTTAGTTTTCAAAACGATAAGGTCGATTGTATCACCAACGCTTACTACATCCTCAGGCTTAACAGTAGGATCGTCAGAAAGCTCAGATACAGGAATATAACCTGTGTGCTTAGTACCGATGTCAACGATAACTTCACCGTTGTTGATAGCAGTAACAACGCCTTCAACCTTCATCCCCGTATGTATTTTTTTAAGAGTTTTCTCTAACTCCTCTTCAAAATTAAATTCCTCGTCAAAATTGTTCAACATTTCACTCATGGTCTGTTGTACCTCCTCAATTATATAAGCCGGAGTCGATGCACCGGCAGAAATCCCGATAAATTTTGCACATGATAAGTCAATATTACAAGCCTTTAATCCGTCCGAATTTTCTACAAGAAAGCATTTGCAGTATTCGTCGCAAATCGTTTTAAGCTTATGAGTATTTGAACTTTGAAGTCCGCCGACAATTATCATAACATCGGCTTTCTGAGCAAGCTCCCTTACCTCCCGCTGTCTTTCAGAAGTTGCATTGCATATAGTATCAAAAACTAATGCGTCAGGCACATACTTCTCAAAAAGCAGCTCGCATTCTTTCCATGTATTCTTATTATACGTTGTTTGAGCCAAAATTGCAACCTTTTTTGATGAAAAATCCCTGCTTTTCACCAATTTTTCAAATTCATCACAAGTTCCAAACACAAAACTTTCACCTACGCAATGCCCTCTTATACCGATAACTTCCGGATGAGCGACATCTCCGGCAATAAGTATAGTATACCCTTCCAACGATTTTTGATTAGCAATTTTATGAATTCTGTCAACAAACGGACAAGTAGCGTCAATAACCTCAGCGCCCTTTTGTTTCAGAACCTCATAAATGTCCAATCCAACACCGTGTGAACGAATGATAACTGTATTTTCCTTTTTAACCTCTGAAAGCTCAACAGGAAAAACTCCCTTAGCCTTCAAATCTGAAACTACATTAGAGTTGTGAATAATTGGACCTAATGTTACAACATTATTTCGGTTATCTAATTCATTATACACTATTTTTACCGCTCTGTCTACACCAAAACAGAAACCTGCGGACTTTGCAACACAAATTTTACAATTTGTCAACATTTAATGT
>JBJERA010000134.1:0-8698 GCA_051882035.1 Hominimerdicola sp. | reverse complement strand
TTTGCGATCTATGAGACCAGAACCAATGATGTTATTGAGGATGTTAAGAATTTTCATAGTGAAATAGGAATTCTCTATCTCAGTCAATTCAATGAAAAGGTTATAACTAAGCTGTTAAAGGAAAATCATCTGTGCTTTACTCCATTGTTTACGGCTGACCCTCATGTTTTTATAAGCTGTACTCATCCGCTGGCGAAAAATGAGGTTATCACGCTGAAACAACTTGATAGCTACCCTTGTCTGGCTTTTGAACAAGGCGAATACAATTCCTTTTATTTTTCAGAAGAAATTTTAAGCACTATTCCACATAAAAAAACTATTCATGTCAGCGACAGAGCTACACTTTTTAATCTTCTTATCGGATTGAACGGTTATACTATATGCACCGGAGTGCTTAACAGCAACTTAAACGGCGACAATATTGTTTCTGTTCCTCTTAAAACAAATGAAAAAATCAATGTAGGCTGGATCAAGCACGAAAGAGCTTTTCTAAGCAATTTTGCTTTAAACTACATTGATGAACTGAAACGATTGATTTCGGAATATCCCCAATAAGCAATATTAAGTCAGAAATAATATTTGCTAAAATAAATCAATAATTTATCATATACTTATGGATTTAAAGAACTGTGTGTTTACGCAGTTCTTTTTGTTATACAAAATTTTATGTAACGCAATTCTTATGAAAAAAATCCTCCTGAAATTCGTTAATTTCAAGAGGATATAAAGCAAAATCTTTTTATTTACTCAGCCTCACTTACAGAGGAAGTATCATCAGTAGTTTCCGTCTGCTTTGCACCTTCAAGTATCTGAACGGTCAGAATATATCCGTCAATATTGTTGCCTGAAAGCTCATAAGGATATTCCCCATTGCTCTCGTCTAGCGGAATAGGAATATTAGTAGTAGTTCCCTTGTCTGCCTCAACATAGTAAACTGCATATCCTGCGCCGTCCTGTGAACGGAAGGAGAATGGATTTTCAAAAGTATAGTCCTTTATAAATTCCAGATATTCTTCAAGAACAAAATTATTTTCATGCATTATTTGTGCGGAAATCTGGCCCACATATCTGTAATGATTTGCAAGAGCAGTTACGCCTGTTTTATCGGATTTGCCCTCAGGATAACGCAGAACAAAACCGTATTTCCAACAGTTTTCAGGTATCCAGCTGTATTTCTCCGTTCCTGTAAACAGCGGATAAGTTCCATCTTCCGAATTGTAAAGACGTAAATCAATAGTTAGTCCAGTTTCGTGCTCATAACAGCCATTTTCAGACACCTGTGATTCACTTTCTTCTCCGGAAGTTTCAGCAGTTGAACTTCCGTCCATATACAAAGCATCGGAAATCATCAGAGTTTTAAGTTTTGTCTTAATATAAAAATCGGAAATCATCTTATTGAACTGCTCAAAGCATTCTTTGGTTGCATAAAGATTTGTACTGCTGGTTGACATAATCTGGTCACCGCTTTTGTTGAACAGATATGAGTATACACTTTCGAGATCTTCCGCCTCGCCTGCATATTTATGATTTTTGTCAACCAGAATAATATTTCCTGTACCGAGAGTTGTTCCATTTTTTACAGTTTGATACTTGTAATTCTCCGTCAGTTTTCCAACAGAATACTCAGCCTCTGATGAAGAAGTTTCAATTATACTGCTTTCTGCAACCGATGATGACATGGTTTTATCTTTTTTCGGAGCAGTTTTATCAGAACCGCCTGCCGTTGAAATCGCAACTACTATTAACAGCAGAACCGCCAATGCGGCGGCTATATTTTTATATTTATAATGCCTGACAACCTTTGGATTGCTCACAAAAATCACCCTTTCATAAGTTCTAATTATTTTTATTATAACACAAACCTACCCATTAGTACAGACGAAAAATGTAATCTTCAATTACTTTTGTAGCAATTTACAAACTTGAAATATTAAAATTGTGCAAACATACAAATACATTTTTTCATTGTTATTACGTTAAACTTTTAAGACCTTTTTTATTGAAAGCTTGGAAATTCTATGCTAAAATAATAGTAAAAGGAGCGTGATACTATGGATAAACATAAAATTATGTGGCTTTGCATTACGGTGATTTTTTCACCTGCTAACCGCAGAGTATGGGAAATTTATAGCCATTATAACAATATCGAAGAAATGTTTTCCGATTTAAAGAACAAAAACTGTCCGTATATCACGGAACAAGAACGTGTTCTTCTTAATTCTCCTTATATCAGACAGTCCCAGAGCATTGCGGAATACTGTATAAATCATGATATTTCCATACTTTCTCCCGATGACGAACTTTATCCCGAAAAATTCAGAAATATTGACTGTCCGCCATCTGTCTTGTTCTGCATGGGGGATATAAGCGTTCTCAGCAGCTCTTCCTGCATTTCGATTATCGGTTCTCGGGATGCCAGCGATTATTCCATTAAAGTTACGGACATTTTTTCCTCCGAACTTTCACAAAAAGATATTACCATTGTCAGCGGATTTGCTGTGGGAGTTGACCGCTCCGCTCATTTATCTGCAATAAAATCAGGCGGAAAAACCATTGCCATTCTTGGCAGCGGAATTATGTACGATTACCCCAAAGGTACTATGGAACTGAAAAAGCTTATCAGTCAAAATGGTGCGGTAATTTCGGAATACTATCCTACTGCGCAATGCGTACCCAATAATTTCAAGGTACGAAACCGACTGATTTCGGCAATTTCCGACGGAGTTCTTGTAGTTCAGGCAGGCGAAAAAAGCGGTGCGATAAATACCGTTTCCCATGCTCTTGAACAAGGTAAAGATATTTTTGTAATTCCACCCAGCAACATCTTTGACAATAAATACAAAGGACAATCTTCCCTTATTCATGACGGTGCAATTCCTGTTTTTTCAGTTGAAAATATTCTCGAATTCCTAGATTAAGGCAACAACGCACAACTACCTCCTAACAGCTTTGTGTACGTCTAACTCGCCTAAACTTCTCAAAAAAGGATTGTTGCACAGTCATAAAGTCTTAACAAATTTGGGCGGTCAAAGACCGCCCGTTTGATTTTATGAAGTTATTGTTAATTTTGCAACAACCCCTTTAATTCTTTAAAATTACACAGCTTAACGGTGCAAGAGTAAGCGGAAGTTTATATCCAATCGCATTGAGATTTTCATTTAAACAATTTGAGCCTGCATAAATATCTTTGTCTGAATTTAACAGCTCATAATATTCGCCGTTCTGTTCCACATTCAGAGTATATTTTCTTGTTTCTGCCGAAAAATTAAATACCATATACAAGATTTGTCCGTTCAAATCATTTCTGCTGAATGCAAAAATCGACTGCCCACGATTATTAGCGTCGATCCAACGAAATGAGGCAGAATTATAATCGTACTTATAAAGTGCAGGCTCATTCAGATACAGAAAATGCAGTTTTTTCAGATATTCATGGAGCGAATCATGTGCAGGATAATTTAGTAAATTCCAGCCAAGTTCCTTATACTCATTCCATTCAAGGTATTCACCAAGCTCATTTCCCATGAAATTCAATTTTTTTCCCGGATGAGTAAACTGGAACGTATAAAGGGTTTTTATTGTCGCAAGCTTTTTATCTTGATTGCCGTAAGCTTTGTCAATCATAGTATGTTTTCCATGTACAACCTCGTCGTGAGAATAAGGAAGAATAAACAAATCATCATAAAAATAGCTCATTGAAAAGGTCATTTTGTTGTGATGTTGCGGACGTTCCGCAGGAGGAGTCTTAATATAATTCAGAGTGTCGTTCATATAACCCAAGTCCCACTTGTAGTCAAAACCAAGCCCGCCGAATTCAACGGGAGCAGTAACCTTTGTATAATCGGTAGAATCCTCTGCAAAGAGCATAACGTCAGGGTGAAGTTTAGATATTGCATAGTTAGTGTTTTTCAAGAACCATATTCCCGAATCGTTTATGGCATATTCCTTGGAACCGTTCTGATAAATCAGACAAGCCACAGCGTCATAACGCAAGCCGTCAACATGGAATTTTTCAATCCAGAAATTAACCGCCGATTTTATAAAGCTTAAAACATGAGGCTTTGAATAGTCAAAAAGAGCTGTTCCCCATTGGGAATAACGCTGATTTTCATAATCACTTTCAAAAACGTTTCCACCGTCATAAAAGTGCAGAGCAAAATAATCTGTAACAAAATGCACGGGTACAAAGTCAAGAATCACCCCAATACCCGAATTGTGGCAGGCATTGATAAATCGCATCAGACCTCTTGGCTCGCCATATCTGCTGGTAGAGGAATAATATCCCGAAGTCTGATACCCCCATGAACCGTCAAAAGGGTATTCCGTCATTGGCAAAAGCTCAATATGAGTATAGCCCATTTCCTTTACATAAGGCAAAAGCAGATTAATCATTTCATCATAGCTGTAAAATCGGTCATCATTGGGTGAACCATTTTTGACTTTCCACGAACCAAAATGCACCTCATAAATATTCATAGGCTTTTCATAGCATTTGTCACGCTTTGAAATCCATTCCCAGTCAGTCCAGTTATGATTGTCCAGATTATACACTATTGACGCAGTTTTTGGTCTTACCTCGCTGAAAAAGGCAAACGGGTCAGAACGATACTGCCTTTCAAATGTCGGCGTTGTTATTACAAATTGATAAATGTCACCCTCTTTTGCACCGTCAACAAAAACGCTCCAAACTCCCTTTTCATCACGGTTCATCTGATAAAATCGGGTATTAATGCACAATTCCACATTACGTGCATTCGGAGCATAGGTTACAAACTCAGCGCCGTAATTGCGTATATGCGCCCCGAAATATTCGTAAGCATTGCAGCTTTGTCCGTTAAGAAATTCGTTTTTTATGTTCAAAAAAATCACTTCCAGATAAAAATTTATAAAATAACCTTGAAATTTTCCGCAAATATGTTATAATTAAATTGTATCTTCTCCGTAAAAAACATTATTTTTACAAAATTCTCAATTTTATGAAAGGATTTGTATAATGTCTAATTCTACAATCACAAAAAGCGCACTGTGCGACGCACTCAAAAAGCTTTGTGAACAAAAGCCTTTTGAAAAAATATCAATAGCAGATATAACCAACGAATGCGGTCTTAACCGCCAGTCGTTTTATTATCATTTTCAGGATAAGTATGAGCTTTTAAGCTACATATATTATAATGAACTTTTTATAAATATCACCAATGGCGTAAACTATGATAACTGGTATGTACGTTTGCAGGGATTTCTTGAAAAAATTCAGGCAGAAAAAGATTTTTACTCTAACACTTTGAAAAGCAACGAAAAAATTTTTGAGCGCTATCTTTTTAAAAGTATGCACAAACTTTTTTCAAGGTTTTTCTATCATGCGGTTGAAAACACCAAAAGACACAGCGAAAAAGCAAAGGTTTTTGCTGACTTCTATTCTCATGGTTTCTGCGGGATAATAATCGACTGGGCCACCGGAGGAATGAAAGAAACTCCGTATAACGTAATGCTGAAAATGAAAGAACTTGCATTTGAAAACGTTAATATCGGTGAAGGTTTCCGCAAAAACTTGTAGTGTAATTATACTATATCAACTGATTGATGTAAATATACAAAATTTCATAAATGAAAAAAAGTGCGACAATTACTGTTAATTGTCACACTTTTCTTTTTTTAGAGAAATATCAAATATTATAGTCACAACAAACAAAACTATTCCTGCCAACGACATATATTTTCCGACACGGCTCAGCGGAGCTTCAAAATTAATTCTTATATCATGCTCGCCGGCACTGATTTCAAAGCCGATAAAAGCATTATCAGCCATTTCATAGTCAACCTTTTCGCCGTCAACAAGCACCTCAAAGCCCTCTGAATAAGGTACGGAAAGATTGAAATATCCGTCATTTGTCACATTAATTGTACCGCAGATAACATCTCCCTTGGTTTCTTCCTTATTTACTTCAAATTTGTCAACAGCCTTCGAAGTATCGGGAATTTTCATAACCCAGCATTTTATGTCACTTATTGCGTAATTTCCGCTATTAAATGAGATTTTGATTTTATCAAATGATTCTCTGTTATTGGACGTAACGACAAACTGAAACTCAATATTTCCGTTGTAATATTTCCATGACGGATTTGAAAGGGTGTTTTTGATACCGTTTACGTCAACCTTTGCGTCAAATTTTTCTCCTTCCAAATCGTTGTCAACAGTCATTGAAACAAGAAGAATCTCATCTTTTTGCACAGAATGTGAAAGCTCAACCACCTGACATATACTTGCATCGGACAAAATTCTGTATCTGCCGTCCTCTTTTGTAATATAAAAATCTTCTTTCAGTTCAAAAGGTTCGATTTTTTCTATTGAACTTTCAAAGCTCTTTGCAGATTGTGTACTTTCCAAGTTTTCCGAAATAGAATAATTGAATAAAGCCTCCAAAGAATACGGATATTCAAGTTTTTCATAAGCACTGAAATTCATAACCTCAGATGAAACATATCCCAAAGGCAGAACATTTTCATTCTCATAAAGGGACATTGTTTCGTTAGAATATATCAGTTCATAACCCGTTGGAACTTTTGTATCATTTTCAGCAATCAGATATTTTTCAGACATATATATCATATTTAAAATACTCTGTGACTGAGTTGTCATTGCAGTATTTCTGAATTGATTTTCGTTATACAGCTCGTTGAAATAAAAATTATTATAAATCTTATTATGCACAGAAGAATAAATATTTGCCGAATAGAAATCTATATTATAAATCGTGTTGCCCGTATCTTTCGGATTAACAAGATTGCCCGTTCGCACCAGTTCATCGTCCTCAGCAACAATTTCGGCAACTTCGTAAATATCATCGCCCTCGTTTTTTTCGTATCTTTCAATTTTAAGATTTGTATCCTCAAAATTTCCATATACCCACGATACTGCCATAACGCCTGTAATAGCAATATAAACAAACTGCACCGCCTGCTTTTTGTAGTAAAGAAATAAAAACAGCAGAATAACAATCAACTCGATTATAACAGTATAAAATACTTTCTGATAGGTATCATAGAAAATAAGTCCAATAACCGTATAAACCGCAGTTATTGAAAGCACCCACTTATATTTGAATTTCCCGCTGATAATGTCATTAAAAGCTTGTCCAACAAGAATTACGCACAATGGCATAAACGGAATAAGCACCTTTGCGTCAGTATAAAGAGTTCCGTTTAAAATATACACAAATACAGGGAAAGTAATTAATGCGCCAATTATAATTCCCAGAAATCTTCTGTGCTTGTCCTTTGCCATAATTGCACATATAATCGCCACTACCGCAAACAGCGACAAGCCCATTGAATAATTATGATACATGATATATTTCATGTTAATTGACGGCAGGAATATTGTCCAGTCAATATGGCTGTTTCCGCTTTCACGTCCGTTAAGCAGACAATACATTGTTGGGAGAATCAAAACTCCCGACATAAATACAGCTATTATAAGCCTATATGCAAAAAATACAGCTTGCTTTGCAAAATCCTTGATTTTGAACTTTCTGACAGATTTAAGATAAACATAAATTCCGTAAACCGCCACCGCTACCATTCCCGAAACGGCAAAAAAGTAGCTTGTCATAATCATAAGAAAAGGAAAAATAATAAGCTTATACTTTTTCTTTCCTGCAAAATACTCCTCAACTGCCATAAAGCTCAACAGCAGAAACGGCATATAATTGACAAACATTATATGCCTGTGGCTGTGGAAAACAAAGGACGTAGAAAACAAAAATACAAGCGACAACAGAAAAGCTGTATTTGACTCAAATTTTTTCAGCATCCATTTATAGAAAATAAAAAGCGAAACAAGAACACCTATTATCGCAGTTGCCTGTATGTATGTTGACATTTTAACAAACGGCAGAAGATAAGAAAACAATATTATTGGTGAAAATAATCCGTAATATGAAAGATTATAAATATTCTCTCCTGCACCTATGTTTAGAGCCAGATTAGGGAACAAATCTCCCGTTTCATAAAAGAGCTTTCTGAAATAATCGGGAATTGCATAGTGCTGCGCCGCCCAATCGAGAGTTGAACCATACAGATATGTTCCCCTGCACATTATAATAACCAACAACAAATATATACTGTAAAGCACCAAAATATGCAAGTAATTTTTTCTGCTAAACTTCATTAACCAAATCTCCACTCCGCCCTGCGTCCTGCTCATAACCGGCATATTTTAACTGTGGGTGTTCGGAATATTTCTCATACTCCGTCCACATTTCATAATTTGCCATATGCCATAAATTATTGATTGTACTTCCCTGAGATGTATATATATCCGCAAGCTTTTTCTTATATAAATATTCTTCTTCACTTATAGGTTCAAGCTTATAGCTTACATAAAATATCTTATTCAATTTATAGTATTGTCCAAAACAATACATCTTTGAATTGCTGGGACTTCTGTCATAAATCTCAGTAACAAACGAATGAACCTCCTGATGCTGAATATGTCCATACTCACCGTTCTGATTATGGGTTACAATAATATCCCAGTCTTTATAATTAATGAGAAGTTCCAGATCGCTTATCATCTGTTCCTTGACCGACTCCCAGTTATCACGTCTGCCGGCAACTTTATCAGGATAATCAAGCATTAAATACTTATTTCCCGACTCCTCCATAACTTTTGAAAATTCTTCCGCACGCTGTTTATTCT
>JBJERA010000133.1:0-8751 GCA_051882035.1 Hominimerdicola sp. | reverse complement strand
AAGGATGAAAACGGCAATACTGTTCATCAGATTAAGACAATCGACGGCAAGGCAGTTAACTGGGTTCAGATTGAAAACGAAGGCAATGCTTATCAGACAAAGCTTGATGACGCTCTTTCTGCTCAGCAGACAAGTGACAATAAGGTCGATATGTTCCTTGTAGAGGCTGACTACGCTATGAAGTATCTTGACTCTGACGACGGAATCGGTGTTGCTCTTTCTATTCAGGATTTGGGCATTACTGAGGAAGATACTGCTGAAATGTATCAGTATACAAAGGATGTTGCTATCGACACAACTTCCGGCGAATTGAAGGCTCTCTCATGGCAGGCTACACCTGGTCTATTTATGTACAATGCAAATATTGCTAAGGAAGTTCTCGGAACTGATGATCCTGAGGAAGTTCAGGCAGCAGTTGCTGACTGGGATAAGTTTGCAGAGACAGCTGCTAAAATGAAAGAAGCAGGCTATGCTATGGTTTCCGGATTTGACGATACATATAGATGTTTTTCTAATAACGTATCAAGCCCATGGGTAGATTCTGACGGCAATCTTACAGTTGACCCACAGATCAAGGCTTGGGTTGACCAGACTAAGGATTTCACTGACAAAGGTTACAACAACCAGACTTCACTTTGGGATTCTGCTTGGGCAGCAGGTCAGAAAATCGACGGCGGAGTATTCGGTTACTTCTTCTCAACATGGGGCATTCCTTTCACACTTCTTCCAAACACAGTTGACGAAGCAATTAAGGACGACGGTTCAAATGCTGTTGAGGGTAACGGCGGATACGGTTTGTGGAGAGCTTGTGAAGGTCCTCAGGCTTACTTCTGGGGCGGTACATGGATTTGCGGTGCTATCGACTCCGATAACCAGGACATTGTTGCTGACATCATGAAGGTTATGACTTGCAATAAGGACGTAGCTAAGGCTATTACTAACGGCGAGCAGGACTACACTAACAACAAGGCTGCTATTCAGGAAATCATCGACGATGGTTATACCAACCCATTCCTTGGCGGACAGAATCACCTTGCACTTCTTACAGAGGCTGCTGACAAGATTGACCTTTCCAACAAGATTTCCGCTTATGACCAGGGCTGTAATGAAAAGTTCCAGGCTGCTATGAAGGACTACTTCACAGGCAAGACAGGTTCTTATGAAGAAGCTCTTGAAGCATTTAAGAAATCTATTACTGCTCTTTACGGCAACCTTAACTGTGATTTCTAATTACCTTTAAGTAAAATAAAGCCAATACAGGGGGCTGAGAAATCACCCCCTGTTATTTGGGCATTTTTTCGACAAACTCATTTGGAAAGGAAAAAATATATGAAAAGAAAGAGCATAAGCTATGCAAAATGGGGCTATATTTTCCTTATCCCATTTTTTACAGTATATATAGTTTTCTCCTTGTATCCGCTTATTCAGACATTCTATAACAGCTTTCAGGATTATGTAATCGACAGAGGTACTATTAGCGGAGGCTGGGGCGCTGCAGCGTCAACTGCTGCCACTAATACCGGACCTGAATTCTGCGGACTGGATAATTATAAATCAATTTTTAGTTCTAATGATACTCTTATTCAGAGCTTTAAAAACACTGTTATAATGTGGTTAATCGGATTTATACCACAGCTTTCAATTTCATTGCTTCTGGCAACCTGGTTCACAGATCTGAGATTGAAAATCAAGGCTCAGGGTTTTTTCAAGGCGGTTATTTATCTTCCAAACGTAATAATGGCATCAGCTATTTCATTCCTGTTTTACAGTTTGTTTACTCAGGGCGGTGCTCTATATGAAATCGTAAAAACGATTACAGGTAGCAGCGAATCGCTTCTGAATACCGTCTGGGGAACAAGAGGAATAGTTGCATTTATTAACTTCCTGCTTTGGTATGGTAATACTACAATTCTTCTTATGGCAGCTATTATGGGTGTTGACCCGTCTCTTTATGAATCAGCACAAATTGACGGTGCAACTTCCAAGCAGACTTTCTGGAAAATTACAATGCCGCTTATTAGACCGATTATGTCGTTTGTTCTTGTAACTTCAATGATTGGTGGTTTGCAGATGTATGACGTACCTGCTCTCCTTACTAAGGATACCGGAAATCCACAGCTGAAAATAATGACAATCGTTATGGAAATTCAGACCCGTAAGGACTCCGATGTTGGTAAAGCATCTGCTGCCTGCGTAGTAATCTTCATTATCTCAGCAGTTCTGGGACTTATCACAATGTTCGGAACAAAGGAAAGAAAGCCTAAGAAAAAAACAGCAATTTCAAAGGAGGCGGCTACTAAATGAGTAACACTACCTCACCTGCTGTTACATCTTTAACAGCGGAAGAAAGCAAAGAAAATTCAAGACTAAAAGTAAGAAGAATAGTCGCATATGCGGTATTGATTATAATGGTTATAATTTCACTTTTACCGTTTTATCTCCTATTGATGAATGCTACAAGACCAAAGGTTCAGTCGGGTATCAGATGGGTTCCGGACAAGTATCTTATGGATAATTTCAGAAAACTGTTCAGCGGAACTACTGCAACAGCTTATGGAAACATTTTCCGTTCACTTTTGAACTCTCTGTTCATTTCGGCTACAACTTCATTGCTCAGCGTTTATTTTTCAGCTTTGACAGCTTATGCTATTCATGTATACAACTTTAAGCTAAAAAAAATAGCACATACATTTATTCTTATTATCATGATGGTTCCTACTCAGGCGTCTGCAATCGGTTTTTACAGACTTATGAAAGATTGGGGACTTACAGATTCCTATATCCCTCTTATAATTCCTGCTATTGCAGCTCCTAGTATTTATTACTTCATGATTTCCTATATGTCGTCATCACTTCCGCTTGAAATTGTGGAGGCTTCAAGAATTGACGGCTGCGGAGAATTCAGAACGTTCAACCAGATCGTTTGTCCGATTCTGAAACCGGCATTTGCAGTTCAGATTATCTTTACATTTGTATCTAACTGGAACAATTTTTTTATGCCAAGACTTATTCTCAACGAAAAGTCAAGATACACAATCCCGCTTGTACTCAGTGCTATGCGTCATGCGGGGCCAAAGGAAATGGATACGGGTATGTTTAACTTGTACATAGTTATCGCTATCCTTCCGGTAGTAATCGTATATCTCTGCCTTTCAAAGTTCATCATAAGAGGTGTGGCTTTGGGAAGTGTAAAGGGCTGATATTAAGCTGGCAGTTCGGACTTGATTTATTTCAAGTCCGACTGTTTTTTTGTACAAAAAAAGGACGGTTTTTGCCGCCCTTGAAAATAGATATTTTATTTTTCCGGAATGGAGCTTGTGTCAACATAATAATTTGAATAATCAACCGGATTGGTGAAAACCGGCAACGGAGCATTTATATACGGCGACGGGTCAAAAGTAAACTGTTTACTGGTAAAACAAAATTCCCTGCCCGTTTTCTCGTCAGTGTAAAAACAGTCAATCACATATGGATTTATTCCGTTAATAACAGTGTAATTGTCAACCCTCACCCTCTGTTTCTGAGGATAAATGAGAATGTGATCATCATTCAATCTGTTGGTCTTTCGGTTTTCGAAATAAGGTACGACGAAAAGCTTCACGATTCCGTAAAATAATAGTAAAAAGACTCCACCTATAATTAACACCCACAAAAGCGAAAGACCAAGCAACACAGCAATAGTCGTATATAAGCCAAAACCAATAATCAATACAATAAGTACAATTAAATCCATAAATCCATCTCCCTTAAAACAAAAAGACTGCCGCATTTTTTGCAGCAGCCGTTTTATCTTTTCTCTTGTCGTTTTTCCAATCAAAATTTTCAAAAAACAATACTGTGTATTGCCTAATAGCAGGCTTTTAGCTCATCCAATACGGACTTAGCCTGCTGAACCACTCGCTCAGGACCGATTACTCTGGCTTTTCCGCCAAACTGAAACAGCCAACCCCAAAAAGTGGGTGCAATCTGAACCTGCTGATTAATATAAAAAGTGGTATCCGAATTTTTGTGGCAGATTACCTTTTCCCCAAAACGATCAATTACCGCATTAATAAGAGAATTATTAAATTCAATCTGAACCTCCTCAGGCTCACCGCTGTACATTTTGTAAATGGACTGCAAATTTGAAACCTCAAGCTTTTCTTCCTCGGTAAGCTCTTTTCTCGGAGTTTCAGTAACAGAAACCTGAGTCATCTTGTCAATTCTGTAACGACAGATTTTCTTATGCTTGCTGCAATAACACACAAGATAGTAATTCTCATTCTCCCAAAGCATAACATAAGGCGACACCGTATAAACTTCGCCGCCATGCTTCAACTGCCTTTGCTTATCAATATTATATTCATAATACCTGAATTTAATATCGAAATTATTAAAAATACCTTCCTGAATTTTATTGATAACAACATAAATCTGCTCATTAAAGGTCTTTGTCCGACCATCAACATAAATAGTACGTCTAAGCTGTTTTGACTTATGCTCGGAAGTCAGCGACTGAATTTTCTTTATTAACTCCTTAGACTTCTTCTGCGTAAGAAACTTCGACGATGCTACTGCGTCCGCCAAAATAAAAAGCTCCTCGTCCTGAAATGTTCTTTTTCCCAGATAATAAGCGTTTGAATGACCAATTTTAGTCGTTTCTATATCCATTCCGCTGTCGGAAAGGATTTTAATATCGTCATAAATAGTCTTTCTCTCAGCCTTAATTCCATTCATATTAAGAATTTCAATAAGTTTGGCTCCGGTAATCGGGTGTTCCTCATCAGTCTTTTCTTCAAAAAGCTTTTTCATAATCAAAAGCTTTTGTTTCTGTCTGGATAAACCTGCCAATTTATTTATCCCCCTCGCTGCGTTTCATATCCGAAACTTTAACCCTTGAACCGTCAGGGTTTACGATTGTCGTGTGTTCAAGCTGATTGGTGAGGTTGCCGATAATTGCACGGCGATACTCCATGCGAAGTTCTTCCCTTTCGGATTTTTCCTCCTCAGTCAGAGCACGCTCCCTCGAAATCCTTGTTAACTCGGACAATCTGTTAAGCTTTTCAATCTCCATAAATTTACACTGCTCCTTCAAGCGAATTGCAACAAGCCCTGTATATATTTTCAACCTGTGCGCACGCTTATATTCGACAGCTTACACAATACTGTCGGAAATATGCAAAAGAACTCTGCGGATTATATTTTTTCTATTATATATCTGTTTTAAGTATCCAACAAAAATCCCTTTAACATATCGGTAAGACATATTATATCATATTATTTTCTTTTTTTCAACGGTATTTTGCACAAACAGTCCATTAAAATTCCCTCATTTTCAACAATTTTTTTGAAAATTGTATTAACTATTGAAAACTGACACAATATATGGTATAATAAATCAAAACATTTGTTCGCAGGAAGGAGCAAAAATTTGAGCAGAACGAGAATATCATTTGACACAATCGACAACTACATTTCAACAGACATTTTTTCAGCCGAATCTTCTAAGAAATCTTCCTCAAAGACTGTCATAATCCGCAAACTGCTTTTTGAAAATTTGACGGAAAAGCAAAAAAGCTATATAATATTATATTATAGGGATAATCTCAGTATGGAGGAAATTGCCAAGCGTTTTGGCGTAGCAAAATCAACCGTTTCCCGAACCATTTCACGAGGACGAAACCGAATACTTCAAGGTATGAAAACCCGCCTTTTAAGACGAATTATCTGCACTAATATCGACGGAAAGGACAGTTAAAAAATGACAGCTCCCATAAACGAATTTGTAAAAAAATACGCACAAAATAAGACAATACGCTTTCATATGCCCGGTCATAAAGGCAGGATTTTTCATGGCCTTGAACCTCTGGACATAACCGAAATAAGCGGTGCGGATTATCTTTTCGAGCCTGACGGAATTATTAAAGACAGCGAAAACACTATGTCAAAAGCCTTCAATACGGCGAAAACTCTTTACTCAACCGAAGGTTCGAGCCTATGCATTAAAACGATGCTGGGACTTATAAAATACAAAAAAGGTCAGCCTGACAAACAACCTGTGATTATTGCCCCACGAAACTGCCACAAGGCTTTTATAAATGCCTGCGCTTTGCTTGATTTAGACGTAAAATGGGTTTATCCTGCAAAAAAAAGCAGTTCAATCTGTTCTTCTGAAATTACTCCTGATGACATTAAAAAGGCTCTTATCGCCTGCAACGATACCGCCGACGCAGTTTATCTGACCTCGCCTGATTATCTGGGTAATATGTGCGATATAAAAGCTATTTCGGCGGTCTGCAAGGCTCACAATGCCATTCTCATTACTGACAACGCTCATGGAGCTTATCTGAATTTTCTGCCTGAAAATCTTCATCCTATTGCTCTGGGAGCGGATATGTGCTGTGATTCTGCCCACAAAACTCTTCCCTGCTATACGGGGGGAGCGTTGCTGCATATTTCCAAAAATGCCCCTGCCGTTCTTGCTGAAAACGCAAAGCTGATTATGTCAATGTTTGCGTCAACAAGCCCCTCTTACCTTATTATGCAAAGCCTTGACCTATGCGCTGAATATGTTACAGGAAATTTTTCCAACGATTTGCTGAGAACTGTTGAAAGTACCGCCCTTTGCAGAAAAAGCCTTTCAGAAAATGGCTGGAATGTTTCAGCCGAACAAAACACCGAGCCAATGAAAATAACTGTTGACGCAAACACAAGCGGTCTGACAGGTGAACAGCTTGCCGACAGACTTCGTGAATTTAATATCGAGCCTGAATATTCCGATTGCCGTTACTGTGTGTTAATGCCCTCTGTGTGCAATTCGGAAGAGGATTTTTCAGCACTTGAAAGTGCTATGAGCAAGATTCCTCAGCCGAAAATTCTTATTCCGCCCAATGTTACGGAAATCCCGCAGGCAAAAGTCAGAATGAGCATACGAGAGGCAACATTTTCGCTTTCGCATACAATTCCCGTTGACGAGGCTGAGGGTAAAATCTGCGGGCTGACCGTTACAGGCTGTCAACCCTCTGTACCTATTGCCGTAAGCGGAGAGGAAATAACTTCTGAGGTTATAAAAATTTTGAAAAAGTATAGCATTTTTCATATTAATGTGCTATAATATATTTGTATACACTTTGATTCACCTATGCCTTGAATGGAGGTTTTTATATGAAACTTGTTTATGCTATTGTTAATAATGACGATACTTATTCTGTTAATAAAGGTCTGCTGAAAGCAGGAATAAGGGCAACCAAGCTTTCGACTACCGGCGGTTTTCTTATGTCCGGCAACACCACTTTTATGATTTGCTGTGAGGACAGTCAGGTTGATTTGGTTATTGATGTCTGCAAGGAGCATTCACGCAAACGTAAGCAGTTCGTACCGTCATCGACTGTTTTAGGGCCTGAGGGCGGAGCGTCCTATCCCGTTGAAGTTACCGTAGGCGGAGCAACTATTTTTGTAACGGATATTGAGCGTTTTGAAAAGGTTTAATTACTCATGAGCATGAAAATTTACGGCAACAGCGAGCCTGTTCGCCTTGTTGCTGAAATGATAAAAAAAAAGCGTGAGCCACACTCAATTATTATTCATGGGGATAAGGGATTGGGCAAGAAAACTCTTGCTAAATATATTGCAGGACAACTGCTCTGCGAGGAACAGACGGGTACTCCCTGCGGTAAGTGCAAGGCTTGCAGAATGCTTGAACATGACAGTCACCCTGATTTCATTGTGGCAAAGCCTAACGCTAACGGGAATTATATTGTTGACGAGTCAATCAGACCCATTGTTTCTGACGCATCAATTCTTCCTAACGAGGGTGATTTAAAGGTTTATGTTATTCCCGACCTTGATATGTCGGTGAGTACAGCGGTTCAGGTGCAGAATATTATGCTGAAACTCATTGAAGAACCGCCTGCTCATGTAGCTGTAATTCTTACTGCCAGAAGTAAGGAGATTTTTCTGCCGACTATTATTTCTCGTGTACTTTCTCTGGGAATGATAAGGGTTTCAGATGAGGAAAGCAGGCAGTATCTTACCGAGAACTTTCCCGACAAAACTGAGGACGAAATTTTTCAGGCTGTGCTTGCAGGACGTGGAAATATCGGCAGATGTGAGGAATATCTGAACAAAACCGCTTTTTTTAGTGCGGTTATTATGGCAAGGAGTATGGCTAATGCGGCTTGCAGAGCAAACGAATATGAAATGCTTAAAGCTCTTTTTCAGGCTGACGGAAAAAAAGCTGTGCTGAGAGAGGGTGTGTTTCTTTTTTCAGAAATTGTCAGGGACGCTTGCGTTATACGACTTGGTGACAACGACAGAAAAATGTCTGTAAGCTGTGATTATTCAGGTGCAAGAAATCTTGCTCAGAATGTTTCGGCAACGAATTTGTCAAGACTTTACGACGTTCTTTGGGAATACATAAACAAAATTGACGCAAACTGCAATCTGACTCTGACTTCAAATAGTCTTGCAGGACAGATTTGCGGATTTTTAAAATAAATGAGAGGATAAGCTATGAATATTATCGGAGTACGATTTAAAAGAGTAGGAAAAATTTATTATTTTAATCCTGCTCAATATGAGGTTCATGTGGGCGATAGCGTTATTGTTGAAACTGCACGAGGTGTGGAATGCGGTGAAATCGTATTGGCTGACCGTGACGTTGACGAGGAGTCTTTCGGCACACAAATCAAGCCGATTATCCGCCCTGCAACCGAGCAGGATTTTAAAACTGTTGAAAAAAACAAACAGAAAGAAAAGGACGCATTTAAAATC
>JBJERA010000132.1:0-8864 GCA_051882035.1 Hominimerdicola sp. | reverse complement strand
AGTTTACAAGAGAAATTATTCTTGTTCAGCTTGAAAAAAGCGAGAATTATTATACTGGCAACTTTTCAGGAATTGCGGCAAAATACACATTACCATTTGAATATACATCAATCGGTCTATTTTCACTTGGATCCGTTACATCTATCTTACCAATTTGTGCACTTGAAGAAGAAGCTGCAAAGCAAATACCACTCTCTGCAAAAACATAACCATCTTCCGGAGCAGAACCAGCATGTGGAGTTTGTACTGTTTCATTTATCATCTTTGCCTGATTCCAGAAAAGCCAACCTTGAACACGAACTTTTGAAGCCTTTGGTTCTGTACCGGTTCCATCAGCCTTTGGAGTAGCTGTATCAGAAATTGTAACAGTTGTATTCATACCAGCAATATAATTGGAAAGAACAATTATATCACCCTTGTTATTTGATTGGTTATTAGTATAATAAACTGTATTAGTAGGATCTTTACTTTCAAAAAAAACGTCACCTTGTGAAGCCATACCTAATGTATCAGCTGTAAATTGTTCTGTTGTTTCAATTACGTTTGTTGAGAAATATGGATTCTGACTTCTTCCATCAAAAACAGCACTTGCAACCTCAGTTTCACCATTTGAATTAACCTCTGCTCGTACAACAACCGAATTGCTACTAGTAATCTCATAAATCTTAATCGTTGCCTGAGTAGAAACAGACGAAATATTATCACCCGTTGAATTATTTTCTAAACTTGCTGTAAGTGTTAATGGATTACTTTCACTATGCCCATTAGCTATTGTTGCCAATTCTGCAAATTTGTCATCACCAGTTCCAGTATAGGTATTAATGTATTCCTGCAAATAATTCTGTGCAGAAATTTCAGCCTGCGTACTTCTTACATTATTATTGGATACTTTAGCTGAATAACTTGCAAGAGAAAGCGCAGTTGATGCAATTAGCATGCAGACAATGGTAAAACACATTACCGTTAACAATACTGAACCTTTTTTGTTACGATTCTTCTTTACATGTTTTTTCATAGTAACCACCTTTCTTAATTTTTACCAAAACCTTTTAATTTGTTATATATGGCTTTTGGTAGGGTGCGAAAAATTCCTCATCCTACCAAAACATTTACAATTAATTAATTTGAAAGTGCAGGGAGCTTTCTAATCATCATCATATCAAAAGTAATTGTACCCTCGATTTCGTAAGGTTTCTTCTTCGCATTCTCATTATTTTCGTCATAATCAGCATTAGCATAAGTCATTTCAAGACCTGTAATTACAAGGCTCTTTTCAGTATTAACTGTAAGCTTCTGACAAAATTCTTTGAGATCATCATAATCGCCCTGATAATCAAGACTCATGGTATAGCAGGCAACAGTCTGGTCAACAGTTGTGCCATTTGTGCCAGTTGTTCCGTTTGTATTAGCTGCTGCAGTGTTTGCAGCAGAAGAAGTTGAAGCTGTACTGTCAGCAGATGAGCTTGCAGCCTGCTCAGCAGCTACGTTGCTTTCAGCATTCTTATAATCCAAAACCTGCTGGTCATTAGAAGTAGTAATTCTTCTTGTAACAAATGCATATGGAACCAAAGCTCTTGAAGAATACTCAGAAACTTCCATATTAAGGTTAGTAATTTCGTCTTCATCAAGCAAATCGTCCACAAGCTGTGATGCATCCTGCGATAACATATAATCATAGAAACATTCTGTATATTTTCCAGCATTTTTATAGGATTCTTTAATCTCATTTTTCAGATTTTTCTGAGATTCAATTTTATCCTGTCGTTCTTTAAGTGTAGCCTTTAAGGATTCTCTTTCGTTTTTTGCATCATTGATGTCATCAATGCCAGGCTTAATAAAAAACATTATACCTACAACCCATACTGCAACCAATAATAATACAAGCAAAATAACCTTATCTCTGTAATTAAGTTTCATTAGTACTCCAAAGCTCCCTTCAAATAAACTGATATTTCTCCAACAACAACAGGGTCTTCTTCACCTGTTTCAGCGTCCTTCTCACCGGTTCCTTCATATCCGGTATAAAGAGCTTCACCAACAAAATCAATAGCTTCAATTGAGTCAACGAGTTTCTTAACAGTATTCTGTTCTTTTACCTCAATATCTTTAATAACAATTACACCGTCTGTAATATCAACTTCATAACCGCTGCAGCTACCGTCAACTTCCTTGATTACCTCGCTAAGCTTTTCAAACTTATCCATTGTAAGTACAGGCAATGTTTCAAGACTATCTTTAGCAGTCTTAGCATAATCTGCATAAGCGTCAATGATCATTTTCCTGTTCTCAAGAACCAAGTTCTGAGCAATGATCTTATCGCATTCTGCAATCTCAGTATTCAAAGAATCTATTTCTTTCTTAATGCCGCTTTCCTTCATATTCAGGAACAGCATAATTGCCGCAATTACAGCAATAGACGCACCTGCAAGAACACCTGCCGTTATTGCCATTGTTGGAATGCCGGAACCGCCTTTACCGGTAGAAGAATCAACTTCAAGAAGATTAATTCTTTCGGTAGCCTTATTTCTCTTATAAAGAGCACCTATTGCATTAGCAAAAACGGTAAACTCAAAGTTTTCATAACCTGTAATCTGCATCGGAACACCAAGAACCGAAGCCTTGATATCAAGACCGTCAAGAGCGTCAACGATCTTCATATAATCATCAATAATGCCATAGAGAATTACATTTGAAAGTCCCTGACCGCCTCTTGCTTTGTTAAACTGCTCCATTCTGAAAATATTTTCATTAAGAGCTTCAAGCACATAGTCATCAGAATCATATTCCTCAGGAGAAATAGGTACATATCTTGCAAATGCCATCTGACCATTTTCAAAAAGTGTAAGTCCCAGAAAGTTAGGGTCAACCTGGCAAACCAAAAGCGGCATTTTTTCAAGATTAGATTTATCAGCAAGAACAATTCTTGAAATTGAATTACAGCCAATATTTACAGATTTCAAGTTGATACCCATAATAGAGAACAGCTTTCTGAAACCATCTACTATTGTACTTGGACAAGCTGTTGCAAGTACCTTTACAGCCCCTGCATTGTCAGCGCCAGCCTCGCCTACAACAGTATATGAAATTGAGTATTCGTCAGTAATACCCATTTCCTGACTCATGTGATTCTGAACCATTGTAAGGAATTCATTACCCTTAGCCTTTGGAACAACAATTTCCTTAAATACGATGTTGCTTGAAGAGAATGTAACAATAGCGTCCTTATCCATCATACCTTCAGCCTTAACGCTCTTTAAAAGCAAATCAGCCAAACCTGAAAGGTTAATAACCTCTCCATTAAGAATCATGTCCTCAGGAATCGGTACTGCCAAAGACCTTTCAATACGAATTTTACCGGAAACATTGGATCCTTTTACAATATTTATTTGTCTATCAGAAATATCAAATGATAGCATTTATTCCTTCACCTCTTAAATTTGATTTTATGTATAATTTTATGTTTTTTAGCCTTCGAGACCTTCCAAGCTGCCGTAGAGTATTGGGAAAATACCTGCAAGACAAAGACCGATTGCAACACCCATTACAATAATGAGCAATGGTTCCATCAAACCAACCAACTTTGTTACAGCAGCGTCTGCTTCTTCTTCATAGTAGTCAGCTGTCTTTTCAAGAATATCGTCTAAAGCACCGGATTCTTCACCTACAAAGATAATTGAACAAAACATACCTTCAAATATCTCAGTTTTTGCAAGAGACTGAGATACAGGAGCACCCTGCTTAACCTCGTCAACAACCTGAATAAACATTTTATCTACATATCGATTGTTAAGAATTTTTGAAGATCTCTCCAAGCTGTCAATCATAGGAATACCGCTTGAATAAAGAGATGAAAGAGTTCTTGAAAAACGTCCCTCATAAATCTTAACCATGAGTTTTCCAACTGCCGGGCATTTTAGTTTGAAATAATCAAATTTCAGTCTTACTGAATCAACCTTCAAAGCATAAATACAACCGAATACAATTACTAATAATCCAATTAACAGCACATACCACTTAGCTTTAAAGAAATCACTGAATGAGAACAGTGCTCTTGACAAAGCCGGCATTTTTTCTTCTTCCATAAGTCCTGAGAATGTTGGCATGATAAAAGTAAACATACCGATTACCATTACAACAGTCAACAAGAGAAGAATAATAGGATACATCATTGCACTCTTAACCTTGTTATTCAGCTTGTTAGAGTTCGCATAGTAATCACTAAGACGCTGCATAGTTACATCAAGGTTACCGGAAACTTCACCTGCATCAACCATCGAAATGAAGAAATCAGGAAAACAGCCTCTACGTGCATCAAGGGCTTCGGTAAGACTCTGACCCTTCTGTACGTCCTCATAAACGCCCTTCCATATCTCTCTTGGACCTTTTTTCTCTTCCTCTTTATAAAGGATATCAAGGGCCTTTACGATAGTAAGACCTGACGTAATCATAGCTGCAAGCTGACGGCAGCAATATGACATTTCCTTAGTCGAGAACTTATAAGAGTTTTTCTTTGTAGAACCCAATGCCTCAGAATAGCTTACGCAGAATAACCCTTGTTCGTGTATTCTGTCCAGCAATTCCTGTGCATCTTCCGCCTCGTAAATACCCTTAATTGTTTTACCTGAAGTGTCCTTTGCAACATAGGTAAATTTTTTCATATTTGTAGATACACCTCCACATTTTTCAGTACTTTGCATTTTTAATTTTTACACACAAAATACATTTTTATCATTATAACATTTTTTACTGAAATTCGCAATAGATTATGGGAATTTTTTTTCGATTTAGTAAACAAAAATCTTAACTGTTTTTTATCAATAATGTACATATATTATAAAACTAATAACTTTTTAACAAAATATAACTTGATTTTTACGTTTACAAAGGTCGAAATATGTACAAATTGCACATCAAAGATAGTATTTTCGTGTATGGTTTTACTTGTTTATGCGTATTTCCCCAAAACATTTAATTTAATCAATATACAGATTTACAAAGAGAACCATGTTTTTTTACATATACCTTGTATGAAAGAAAATATGCAAAAAAAGCAATTATAAGAAAAATTCCCGCTCCAATCATTACCGCTGCCATGAAATTCATTTTATTTTCGTCAAAAAGCCATAGGCAGGGATAATAAAATATCTTGTAAAAAAGCTCTGCCTTGCCCTCAGACACAAAGGAATCTCTGAAAATCGATGGAATAAAATATGCAAGCAGCATACATATTTCCACAATGGAAATATTCACCACGCTCCAGGTTTCATAAGCCGTATGTTTTTTGCCGTCTGTCCAGAAAAGTGCAACCAAAACAGCAGCAACTATGACAAATCCAATTAAAGACTGAGTAGTCGTCCTTGTCATAAACTCTTTGAACTCTGACATTGACGCAGGAAAAAGTGTTATTATCGATGGAAAAAGTACAGCCCCACAAAATGCCGAAAAAGCTGAAATCATAATGAGCATACCTATTCTTGCAAAAGTATATGCCACAAGTTTTGAATATTCCATAAATCTCTGCCCATCCGTTCAGGGCTTTCCTCCTTTTAATAAATTCATTGCCGATATATCATTTTACAGGCGATTTTTCACAAGCTTCTTCTGAAATTATAAGTTCATAAACCGTATCAAGATTTTCTGGGAATAACAAATATTTAGTATCACTTTCGCCCACTGTGTAATTATCACAATACTGCATATATGTGAGATTCTTCATAATATATAAAAAGTCGCCCATATACGCCTCTTTCAGTTTTTCCAAATCATCAAGTTTATCATCAACCTGAACAGGAGTACAAAATTCCTGCATTGCTCCTTTATATCTTATTTCAAGAATTGAAAGCGGAGTACCGTTTTCATCAACCCAATACTCATTGTTGGTAATATCAAGCATTACCCATTTATTCAATTCTGTATCCCAAATTTCATTTACAACATGGCAATCGTTATCGTAGCCTGAATTAGGCATTATCCACACTTTTCGGGAATAAATCCCCAATGACAAACACATTTCATTAAGGATCTGCGCTTTGTTTCTGCAATTTATGCCCTGATTTTTATTATCAAGACTATATTCCAATAATGAAAGCGCATTCATTTCTACACTATTGTCATAATCACTTTTATGGTTTAATCTTGGAGCAAACTCATTCATTAAACGCAAAGCTTTTTCAAACTCTGTACCTGTTCCTGCAATTTCATCAATAGCATAGGTTTCTATTAGCTGCGGATATTCTGCATTGTCTAAATCATAAGAAAATTCAAAATTTTCCCCTTTAGCAAAATCAAGATTATTCCGAAGAATACCTGATTCCATTATGTATATTTCTTCCTTGCTTTGCAGATAACAGCCGTACTCGTCAAAAACAAGATATATATTTCCGCCCACGCTTGCAAGTAACAAAACACTTAAAATTACAATAACAATAATGGTAACAATTCTCTTTACATTTTTGGAAGATTTCATAATAAAAACCCCCATTGCAAATAGAATTAATATCCTAATTCTTGCGCCACAAGAATAACCTTGAAACGATTTTTATGTCTTTGATAAGCTGATACAAGATAGTTACAACACATTCTTCCCTCGCAGAAACAACCCTTAGCCATATCAGCACCCGTTGTAACGGAAATGCACTCGCCATTTCTCTCGCATGGAGTATTTGTATTAAGTCTTATTCCGTTGCATGGGGCAGAGATTTTCTTAATTCTCTTAACAGCGTCATCAAGGTTCGGAACAATTTTATTGCAGCCAACTATAAAAACAACAGATTTCGGTCCGTATGCAATAGCGGCAACTCTGTTTGAATTTCCGTCAACATTGTAAATCTCACCGTTTTCCGTTACAGCATTAGCAGAAGTCAGATATGTATCCGCAAAAAATGACTTGCGGTAAACTTCCTCAACCTCTTCTCTATTTTCAGCCTTACTGCGGTCAAGAAAATTATACTCACCGCTCTGCATAAGCTCCATAACTCCGCTTTCTTTTAAGGTAGCAGAGCCTCCGCAGGAAATTGTTTCACCTTTCTTCAACAGCGACTTGACAATTTCAACCGTTTCATCGCAGTCTTTTGCAATGTAAACCTCCATATTGTTCTTTCTCAAAGCCTCAGCGGTTTTCACCATACGTTTTTCAATAACCTTCATTACATTTTCGTTCAAAACAATAACTTCCTTTCTATATACCATTATATATGTAAATTTTAAAATTACCTTAATTTTCCGATAAATTCTTCTCAAAAAGCCGGTTTATAAGCTCTTTTAATGCTCCGTACTCCTTTTTTTCAAGAAAAGGGTCATCTTCAAGAATTTTCTTTGCAGTTTTCTGAGCATTCCGCAGCACCGCCATATCTTCGGTCATGTCGGCAATTTTTAAGTCAGGCAGACCATGCTGACGGCTCCCAAAAAAATCTCCCGGTCCACGCAGTTTCAAATCCTCCTCAGAAATCTTAAAACCATCAGTAGTTGAGGAAAAAATTTTCAGACGTTTTTTTATATCATCGGTAACATTATCCGTAATGAGAACACAGTCCGACTGCTCACTTCCACGCCCTACTCTGCCTCTAAGCTGGTGTAACTGAGAAAGCCCAAATCTGTCAGCATTTTCCACGATCATTATAGTTGCGTTCGGAACGTCAACTCCTACCTCAACCACCGTAGTTGACACCAGCAAATCAGTTTTATGATTTTTGAAATTCTCCATAACCTTTTCCTTTTTATCGGCAGGCATTTTTCCATGAAGAATATCAATTTTACAACCTTTCAGAACGCCCTCCTGCAACTTTTTCGCATAGCTTTTAACGTCCTGCAACTCCATTGAATTTTCCTCAATCATAGGACAAACGATATAACCCTGCTGACCTTTGTCAATGTGCTGCTTTACAAAATTGAACGCACGCTCACGAAGTTTACCCGTAACTGCATAAGTTTTCACAGGCTGTCGCCCCTTTGGCAGTTCGTCCAGAATCGAAATATCCAAATCACCGTAAATCATTAATGCAAGCGTTCTTGGAATAGGCGTTGCTGACATTACAAGCTTGTGAGGATTATTTCCCTTGCCTGCAAGCTCCGCACGCTGTTCCACTCCGAAACGGTGCTGTTCATCGGTAATTACCAACGCAAGATTTTTAAACACCGTAGACTGCTGAATTAAAGCATGAGTTCCCACCGCAACAGAACATTCTCCCGACTCAATCTGAGCTTTAACCAAAGCCTTCTGCTTTGCGGTCATTGAACCCGTCAAAAGACAAATATTCACCCCCAGCGGTTCAAGAAAGCCTTTCAGCGTTTCATAATGCTGTGAAGCAAGAATTTCAGTAGGTGCCATTAAAGCGGTCTGGCAGTTATTCTTATGTACAAAATATGCCGCCCCTGCCGCAACTGCGGTTTTACCTGAGCCTACATCGCCCTGCACCAGTCGGTTCATAGGAATTTCAGTCTGCATATCGTTTATGCAATCCAAAATAGCATTTTTCTGACAGCTCGTCAGCTCAAAAGGCAATGATTCATAAAATTCAGAAATATCCGCCTTGTTAAGCTTACTTCCCGTCTTATTTCGGCTGCGGCTTTTCAGCATTAACATTCCAAGCTGTAACACTAAAAGCTCATCAAAAACCAATCTGTTCTTCGCTATTTTGCAGGTGTGCATATCCTTTGGAAAATGAATATTCTCCATTGCGTACCCCAGAGAGCAGAGATTATTCTCCTGAACTATCCACTTAGGCAGCGGCTCATATATATTATCGTTAAAAGTACACAACGCACTGTGCATATTTTTTCGCAGCAACTGTTGGGTAATACCCTCTGTAAGCCTATAAACCGGCTGAACCTTCTCGTCAGTATCTGCCGGAAACACAAGCGGCGAA
>JBJERA010000131.1:0-2190 GCA_051882035.1 Hominimerdicola sp. | reverse complement strand
TAGAAACGACGCAGGAATACTTGCGTATTTCAAGGAGTTTCTGTGCAAGATGACGAAAAATTGGCAAGTTAGACGTGCACAAAGCCGTTAGGCGGTAGTTGTGCGGTGTTGCCTTAAATAATTAATTAAAAAGCGACTGCGTTAGCCACTGATTTTGCAGAGGCACGGCGTCGCTTTTTATTTTTAGAATTCTATTTTTGAGTAAAGTCCCGAGCCGGTCATGGAATCCTCAGGCTTTGGTCTTTTGTAGTCTTTTTCAAAGCTTGTTGTAATATCAAAGCCCTTTGAACGACCTCTGCTGTTATTTTTTCTGCGGTTTTTCTTATATCCGCCTCTGTCATCATGCTTTCTTGGGGTTGTTGAGCTTATAATTACTTTTCTGTAAGGCTCTTCACCCTTTGACTGAGAAGTTACTCCCTCAATTTCAGAAACAGCCGCATGGACAATTCTTCTCTCATAAGGATTCATTGGTTCAAGAGCAGAACTTCTGCCTGTTTTCTTGACAGTATTGGCAATTTTCTTGGCAAGAGCCTCAATCTGTATTTTTCTCTTTTCTCTGAAACCGTTGCAGTCAGTAGAAATTCTGAAATACTCTCTGTCAACTCTGTTGCAAACCAAAGACGCAAGATACTGCAAAGAATCGAGAATTTCGCCTTTTTTGCCCAGAATTTCCTCAAATCCATCAGCATTAATCTCAATAACTGCTCCATTGTCTATTTCTTCCGCAACAACGCTGATATTTTCAAGTTTCATTTCAACAAGAATACTCTTAATATATTTTACAGCAATATCAGTTTTTGTTTCAACATATTCAGCTTCAACCTTAGCTTCGCCTTTCAGCTTGCCGAACAATGTTTTTTTAGGCTCTTCAAGCACCGTAAAATTAATTTTTTCTGCAACTACGTCAAACTCTTTTACTGCCAGTTCCTTAGCTTCTTCAACTGTGGCAGCTGTGAAAATCTGTTTCATATAACTCTGCCCCTTTCAAATAAATTGAAATTTATTAATCCTCGTCCGAATACTCGTCGCCGTATTTTTCAGCCATACGTTTTCTTGCTTCATTCAGACGTTTTCTTTGCTCGTCTTTAAGTTCGCTCTTTGATTTCTTCTTCGGCTCAACATATTCTTCGCCTTCTTCTTCATAAATAGCTTTCTTAACAGCGTTAGGGTCTTTACCCTGCTGAATCATGTTAGCCTCAACCATTTTTTCCATAAAGCTAGTTTTGCCTTTTTCCTTATTCTTGATCAAATCCTTCTGAACAAGTTCCGCAACACGCTCAGGAGTATAAATCTTTTTCAGAATAATTATCTGTATAAGTCCGATAACTGATGAGTATGTCCAATAAAGACCCAGTCCTGCAGGATAACTGAAACCAATCCACAAAGAGAACAATGACATACCGTAGATCATGAAATTCATGCTTTTTCCCATATCTGCCGCAGCAGGATTATTCTTTTTGGAATAATGCTGAGAAATAAATGAAGAAAGTATCTGGAAAATAAAGCAAGCAATAGGAATAAGACAAGTTATGCTTTTCCATGTAGGCTTCTGACCCAGATAAATTCCTAAAAATTCATAATTAAAGTCATCAGCTTCTTTTCTTATATCATCAGCAAGAATATCGGCATACTTACCGTTTTCCTTATCAACAATATTGAAAGTCATAAGCTCAGGTCTTGAATTAACAATAGAACTTGAAATATTATTTTCATCAAGCATAAAAGTATCTATATCATTATGCTTTTCAATAGCCTGAATAACGTCGTTTACATTAGAATCCTTGAAAGCCTTTACACTTTTTGGATAATTTTCATCATCTTCTGTAAAAAGCTTTTCCAATTCTTCATAAGGGTCTTTGTCATCTCTTTCAAAGTCTTTAATAAGCTCTTCAAGAGTAGTATCCTTAGACTTTACCTCATTGCTGACAGTATAAAGATTCTGAATCATTTTGTTTGAACGCTCGACATCGTCCTTATCAAGACCGGAAACGTAAGTCAAAGGTCCGTAAACAACAGGAATCATCGCCCAGATAATAGCAAGAGTAATAAGCATTGGCAGACATCCCGCAGTAGGGCTTGTACCTGATTTCGCATAAAGCTTCATCTGCTCTTCCTGAAGTTTTTCAGGATTTTTGCCGTATTTCTTTTTAAGTTTTTCAAGCTCAGGCGCAAGCAGCTGAGTTTTTGCCA
>JBJERA010000130.1:0-8889 GCA_051882035.1 Hominimerdicola sp. | reverse complement strand
CACCCTGGGGGGTTTCAATCCCCGTGAGGGGGCAAGTTGCATTAGCGTAAAGCATGATAAATGGAGGTAATTAATTGTTTCAATCCCCGTGAGGGGGCAAGTTGCATTAAAGGTTTATGGACAGGTATATTCAAAGGTTCGGTTTCAATCCCCGTGAGGGGGCAAGTTGCATTGAAACAATTAATATTCCTGATGGTGTTATTGATATCGAAGTTTCAATCCCCGTGAGGGGGCAAGTTGCATTTTTGTCTGAATTAAAGCAAGGACGGGCTAAAAGTGTTTCAATCCCCGTGAGGGGGCAAGTTGCATTTTGCCTAATCAAATTGTAAACCATTCCGCCTGTTGTTTCAATCCCCGTGAGGGGGCAAGTTGCATTCGGCAAGCTGTGTGTGAAATCATACAGCCAAACGTTTCAATCCCCGTGAGGGGGCAAGTTGCATTAAATGGATTAGCAAAGAAAGTTCCTATATCAGGTTTCAATCCCCGTGAGGGGGCAAGTTGCATTAGGATGTAAAAAGCTTAGAAATTTAATTATACCTGTTTCAATCCCCGTGAGGGGGCAAGTTGCATTGGTTGTGAAAAGCTTAAATCTATTACTATTCCTGTTTCAATCCCCGTGAGGGGGCAAGTTGCATTCGGGACCAATTTATCATAATTGTATTCATGTAATAAGGTTTCAATCCCCGTGAGGGGGCAAGTTGCATTAAAGGAAAGAATAAATGCGGGAAAGCCGTATCTGGTTTCAATCCCCGTGAGGGGGCAAGTTGCATTCGCAAAATTTAATAATCTTTATCATATTATAGCATAGTTTTTTATAAATTGCAACAGTGATTATCATTTTTATATGACTAATTCATTAATAATAATTTTAATTAGCTTTTAATGCTTGTGCGAACCCCCAAAAAATAAGGCTTTTTTAGCTACTGTTTTACAAGGATTCGCACTTGTGTAAAAAAGAAAAAAATCGACACTATATTATATAAGATATAAGTGCCAGCAAAAGCAAGCTAGCATTTTAAGTTATTAATAAAAATGAGAAATAATAATTCTCAAAAAAATTTCTCTAAAATGTAAAAAAAGCAAAAATCGGCACTATATATAAGTGAAAGCCAAAAACAAGCTGAACATTTTAAGTCAGTGAAAAAATAGAAAAAGGTTTCAAAAAAATTTATCTGAAATGTAAAAAATGAAAAAATCGACACTATACATAAGTGTACAAAGAAAACAGTCAGAAGTTTAATTTTAAAGGAGAGATTTTATTATGAGTACAAAAATATTAACCGCAGTAATGAAAGTGGCAAAAGTAGCAATTGAAGTAATTAATATTTTTAAGGACAATAACACCCACACTAATTCAGGTACAAAGGAGGAATCTTAAATGAAAATTAAAATATTAACCGCAATAATCGTTGTAGCAGAAACAGCAATAAAAGTCGTAAAAATATTCAAGTGAAATGTCCGATAAGTTTATGAGAGTTCAAAGGAGGAATTTTAAATGAGTACCAAAATATTAACCGCAATAATCACAGTCGCAGGAGCAGCAATCCAGATTCTGAAAATATTCAAGAACAGGGAGGTGATAAGTCTTAATAAAGACGCCTAATGATAATTCGTAAATGTATGTGTAAATTTATTTTGTCGAAATTTTATGTTTGTTTTTAAAATTATTCTTGATTTTTTGTGCAAAGTATGCTACAATAAACACAATTAAAAATTTATTATTACTTATGAAAAGGAGAAAATATAATGTCAAAATTTAAACAATTTTTTATACCGGTTTCATTAACCGAAAGATTTAATGCCGTTGATTATGTCTGTGGTGAAAATTCCGACAATGTTTTCAACTCCCATTATCCGGCAATGGGACTGATTCTTGATAATGTTGAACAAGGCGATAATTACGAAATAGTAGTTCTGAAAACTGTCGATTATGATAATAAACCTGGCTCCAACGGTCATAAATCCACAAACGAAAAAAGCAATGACAACTACAACATTCTTGTTGATGAACTCAGAAGAAATCTCACGGATAAAAATGTTGAATTTTCCGAAGAAAAAAATATTTCCGTAATAGAAATTTCTTATGATGAAAACAGAGAAAAACATATACAGCTTTTTAACAACATTTGTCGTAAATATAAAAAAGATTGTGAAGTTTATGTGGATATTACTTATGGAAACAAGCCTTCTTCGGCGGCACTCCTTTCCTCACTGATTTATGCGGAAAAGGTCAATGACTGTGATGTATGTGGGGTATCCTACGGTGAGTATAATCACGATAACGGCAGCGGTAAGGTTTATGATGTAAGGTGCCTGTATGAACTTAGTTGTCTTGTAAATACCTGTTCGCAAATTCCTGGTCTTGATATTAACGCAATCCTTGGTAAATTCGGGGGGAATGAATAATGACTAACGATATTTATAGAAATATGTGGGAAAGGCTTGATGATTATTTTTTTTGTTCCGAACTGATTTCCTATGAAAATGAATTGTCAAAGGCTGAACCTAATTTTCTTGAAGTTGAAAAAGAACGATTCTTTAGGATAATGAAAAAAGACAGCTCTGATATTCATAGTTTATATGATGACTTTTCCAAAGCATATGAAACTAAAATTGATTCGTTTAAAAGCAAGCGAGAAGGACGGTATAAAATTGATGAGGATATTCCTCATCAAATTAATGTTACACAGAATAAATATGCACAAAAACATAATGAAGATGATCTTATTAAGATTGGAAGAAAATATTTAGATTTATTATCAAAATCTTCTTATATGTATGGAGAACAACAGGTTGGCCCTTCAAGGGATGATACTTTTAAGAACTACCTTAATGATTGGTATTTTTGTGCAATTAATTTTTTTTACGAACGCAAAACATCGTTCCCAAAAACATCGTTTGCAGTGAAATATAATTCAAAGAACAAGGAAAAGAACACGTTTTATAATTATATAAATGCCATTCTTAAAACGGAAGCCTCCAGAATATCATGTTCAAAAAGTTTTTCATCTGAAAATACAATTACTCGCTATGATGAATTGACAAGCACTTTAAAAAGATGGAGGCAGCATATAAAAAAAGCTTTAACTAATTTAGGATTTGACGAAGGAACAGAAATTAATAGTTTAACAAAAGAAGATTGGAAGAAAATTGTAAATGAATTAAAGTCAAATCCTGACTTTAAAAGCGGTAATTATAAAAAACTTGATGAAATAAAATTGCAAAATAAATGGAATCAAATTCAGAGCATTTTGAATATGCAAAGTCTGAATGTACCACTTAATAGCGATGATAATGATGAAACAGAATTACTTGATACTATAGCTGACGAATCACAAAATTTTGAAATCAATATGGACATAACCGAAATAATAGAATGTATTATTTCAAAATTGGACAATATTGAAATAAAAGAGAAAGATAAAACTATATTTTGTGCTAAGTTTTTTTTAGATTATATTAACAGCGAAATGGACATACTGTGGAAAGATAATAACAAAAAATTGATCAAAAATCAAGCTAAAGAATTTGATGAAATTGAACCTGAAATAAGTCATATTGTTGAATTATTTAAAGGGAACAAAGAAATATACCAAACATTGAAAAAGTTAGTTGATTTGTTTAGAGAGAAATCTCATAATAAGGAACAAATAAAAGTCGGTGATTTAGTGTATTTACTTGATTTAAAACAGCAATCAGAAATAAACAGATCATACAAGAGGATTATAAATTTACTCGGCAATGATATTAATAAGTTACTCTGCAAGGAGGAATAAAATTGAATCTGAATAACGAAAATAAATACATAGAGCAAGTTGTCAGATACTGTACATATCTTTATTCACAAAATGAAAGTACAAAACACAATGCAAGCGAATATGCAAAAAAAATTAAGGAATTTTTGCTGAATGATAAAGATACTAAGTATGATGAACTCAGCAAACAAATTCCAGATATTAAAATCAGGATTTTAAAGGGCGGTTCATATAAAATCAAAGAATACTATCTTGAAAATTATAACCTTAACGATATTCGTGGTGCAAGCAATTTACTTTCCTATGTTGAGGAAGATGTTATACCCCAAAAGATAAAAGATGGATTCACAGACGATTCTGTAATTTATTGCGGCGGAGGCAATGTTCTTGCTATTCTACCTGAAAATGCAGATGCAAATTTTGCTTTGGAACTTGAAAAAACAGCACAAGAAATTCTTATAACTGCACAAACAGCTTTTATTATAACAGAGCCTATATCAATCAGAGATATTTTCAGCAGCAGATACAAGGAAACAATGCATAATATTGAATCTTTGCTGGACAAGCGTAAAAAAGTAAAAATAATCAATAATGTTAATACGGAAAGTAAATTAATCGGTAAAGAACTTTCTACAACTAATGCAAAAAAAATCACCATTAAAGGTAAAAAAATAAGTGGAAATAAAACCGAGATATGTGACGGCTGCCGTATTCGTAAAGCATTGTATGAAAAAGACGAACGATTACTTTGTGGTGGATGTCTGCATAAAGCTTCAGTTGGTAAGGAAGTAAGAACAGGATATATTGAGCAATATAAAAAGTATACCGGTCATGAGCCAAAGAAAATTAGCTGCCTTTCCGAACTTGGTGAAGATATTGCCGTTGTTTATGGCGACGGAAATAATATGGGCGGTATTGTACATAATCTGAATAAAATTATAGATATGATGCAGTTCAGTGAAAATGTTAAAACTGTTGCAAATAAAAGTGTATTTCAGGCAATGGGTGAAGTAGGCATAGATAAATTTGAGGTTGTAGGTCTTGGCGGTGATGATGTTTTTGTAATTGTTTCCGGAAATAAAGCTTTTGAATTTTCAGTAAGACTTGCCAGAATTTATGGTGACCTTTTCAAAGAAATGTATAAAAAAGATACATCAACAATGTCTGTAGGTATTGCAATCGGTAAAAATGATACACCTGTAAAAATTCTTCTTGAACAAGCAGAGGACAAGCTTGAAGACGCAAAACATTATTCAAAAACAAGAACGGATACAGATGACGGAAGTATATCATTTACAGTTCTTACAGGATATGAAGGAAATTCTGAAACGATAACTAAAAACGGTTCTGAAAATACTTTACTTCCATATTCTGTTGCAAATGCAGAAAGAATTATTGATTACATAAAGAAAATAAAAGATAAAGCAGGTAAAACAAGATTAAGAAATATTCTTGACAGTTACAGAAATGCAGAAAGTGTTGAAGAAGCAGATTTGTTTTTTGATTACATTAATGCAAAAGAAGAAAAAGCTGAGAAACGTATAAAACTTAATAAACTTGACGGATATGAAATCAAGTCAAGCAGATATACCAAAAACGACAAAAGCTATTTTATCTGGAAGGATATTCTGGAGCTTTATGATAATGACTTTGAAAACAAATTAAAGGAGGACGAAAAAAATGATTAAAAATTACAGAATCAGTTGTACACTGCGTTCTCCTCTGCACATTAATGACGGTGTTTCCACAGACAAAATAAGACTGACAATAAAGCGTGAAGGTCAACCATACATTCCTTCAACTCTTTTGAAAGGCTGTGTGCGTCAGCAATTTGAAAAGCTTCTGGATTTATGCGGTCTTGACAAAAATATCAGTGATACAATTTTCGGCAGTGAAGGCTTTAATCTTTCAAGAGTAATTTTTGATAATCTTATGCCTAAAAGTAAAGCGGCTTTTGAGTATCGCACCAATAATAAATCAAACCGGTATCTTCGTAAAGCAGAGGACAAGCAGCTTGTAACCTCTGAAACGGTTTCGCCTTATGATGAAGAAAATAAACCTCTTGTTTTTGCGGGTGAAATGAATTTGTATCTTGCTGAAAATAATAAATTCAACTATGACAAGTTGGAAAAATTGCTTATTAAAGCCATTGAATCGGTCGATAACATAGGTTCATCCAAAAGCAGAGGCTGGGGCTTTGTTGATATGAAGGTTTCCCCCCTTGAACGTAAAGAACAAAGCACTTTGGCACAAAATATTTCAGGTAGAAGAAAAATTGCTTTTACTCTTGAAAGTGATGTAATAACTGGTGGAATTACCATCACAAATAATTTCAAGGAAACAACTCCTTATCTTACCGGCTCCGTTGTGAGAGCGGCATTTGCCAAGGATATTTTTCTTACCTGTCCTTTTGCAGACAAGCCAACTGATGACGGGAAATATAATTATATTGAGTTGAAAAATGAAGGCTGTGAAAGCTGTGCGAAAAAGGAAATTTGTGAAAAATTTTCAGATATGAGCTTTTCTTTTTTTTATCCGGAAAACTGTATTCCTGCACCGCTTACCGCAAAAAAATGTAAAACTTACGGTACAGAACACCCAATTCAGGATTCACTGGTGAAAACGCCAAAGAAATGTTATGACGGAAATTGTAATTTAAACGGAAAAGGCAGGCTTGAAAATCTGAAAGGATTTATTGATTCTGATAATAAAAGCTATAAAATAAAAACCGTAACAACAACTCACACGGCAATAAATTATATGACAAATTCAAATCTTGACGGCAGCTTGTATTCAGTTTGCGCAATTAAATCAGGTCAGACCTTTACGGGATATATTGATGACTGTGCAAGCGGATTGCTTTATGACGGCAAAATAATTTATGTTGGAAAATATTCTTCTAACGGTTTCGGAAAAATAAAAATAACTGTTTCAGATGAAGATGAAAAAACAAATTTTGCAGATAATATTAATGCTTTCAATAATAAATTCAAAGGAACTGATATTTTTAAACAAAATCCTGATAAGATTTTTGTTCCTATTCTGTTTTTAAGTGATGCTAAGCTTGGCTTTGAAAATTATGACGGCAAAATTCTTTCGACAGCAGACTATGAAATTCAGTGGCATAAGGCAATATTCGACAATAATAATTTATTTAAAATTGAACAGATTTTCGCACAAAATTATGTTTACAGAGGCTTTGATACTTCAAAGGGCAGGATTTCAGAGGACAAAGACCGAATAAAGAAACCTGTTATCCTGACAAAAATGGGAACGACAATCCTTATTTCCTTCGATAAATCAAACAAGGAAAAGGCTTTGGATTTTCTTGCAAAGCTTGTTAAAACAGGTGTTGGTGAAGATACTAAAAACGGTTTCGGACAAATTGAAATATGCAACAGAATTCATATGAGGGGGATTACACATGACTAAAAAGGAAATAATTGATATTGCTGATGAATTTGTACAAAACAGCAAATTTAATCAGGTTGTTGGAGATAGAGACAATATCGGAACAAATCAGTTTCGTTCAATAGCATCTGCATGTAAGGCAGCGGAATGTTATGAAGAAATTGAAATTTTAATTAAGTACAATACAGCAAAAGATGATAATAAAAGCTGGATAAAAATACAGGATGACTTGCTTAATTCAATGGACAAAATTAAAAGCGAAGATAACGAAAATGTGCTTGCTAATTTAAATTTGTTCTTTGGCTATCTTTATCGTTACGGAAGAATTAATGCAAGTATCCACAAGGAAAAGGGGTAATAAAATGTTATTTGATAAGTTTGTTAATGAAATAATTATTACAGGAAAAATCATAGCGATCGATCCGATGCACATAGGATCTTCCGAAACAACATCTCTTGATCCGACTGCTGAGGATTCTCCGGTACTTAAAGACAGCAGAGGCCTTCCGGTTATTCCCGGTTCGTCACTGAAAGGCATACTGCGTTCAAGATTTGAAACAGTACTTAATTCTCTTGGTAAGAATAATGTTTGTCTTCTTGATAAAGAATTGATGCACGAAAATTGTGTTGATAGTAAAAGAGATGATGAACTTAAAAATAAATACAAAAATCCACAAGAGTATTCACAGCAAGTTTACGAAAATAGCTGTGAAGCCTGTAAGCTTTTCGGCGGTACAGCAATAGCAGGAAGAATTCAAATCAAGGATTGCTATTGCTGTCAGGACAAGGTTATTTATGAACATCGTGACGGTGTAAGGATTGACAGAAAAACAGGTTCTGCCGCAGCTAAATTTGATTATGAAATTGTACCCAAAGACACAACCTTTGATTTCTACATGAAAGCTGAAAATCTAGATGAAAAGCAAAAAAAATATCTAAATTTTCTTGTGAAAGAACTCGAAAGCGGAAATCTTTCCGTAGGCGGAAAAAACACAAGAGGTCTTGGAAGAATAAAGCTTATAATAGATGAAAAATGTTATGATGAAAATCACAATCTGAAAGTAAAAACAGCAGAAGACCTGAAGAAAGAACTTGGCTTTTAAGGAGGAGGCTTTATGTTTGAAAAAATAAGAAAAGAATGTCTGGCTTCCTTTGATATAACTGTCTGCGGTCCTTTGCTTATAGGAGGAACAAATACAAGCTCCGTTGATCCCACACTTGCAGATGACAGAACCCTTATGTGCAGAAAAAATGGAATGCTTGTTCCTGTATTGCCAGGTTCATCAATTAAAGGCGTTTTCAGAAATGCAATCTGTTGGGATTATGTAAAAGAACATAAAAATGAAGCTTTTCCTGAAAATATTGATAAAATAGAATTTGTCAATAAAATTTTTGGAAATGCTGGTAATTCGACCAAACAGAAAAGCAAAATTTCTTTTTTTGATGCATACGCAAAAGACGGTTTCAAACTGGCAGTCAGACATTCGGCAGCAATAAATCCGCTTACTCATTCTACAATAAATGGCGCACTTTTTGATACTGAATATATGTCATCAGGGTGCTTTGAGGCAGGCTTTAAATTTGTTAATTTTACAGAACAAGAAATGAAAGCAGTTCTTAAAGTATTTGAGAAAATAAATGAAGGCTCCGTACGTTTCGGAGGAAGAACATCAAGAGGTTTTGGAAAAGTAAAAATCGATAATTTTTCCATGCAGCTTATTAG
>JBJERA010000129.1:0-2197 GCA_051882035.1 Hominimerdicola sp. | reverse complement strand
GCCCTCTTGTCCTGTACATTTAAAGGCAGCATTTTTGCTGTGCGATAAGCTTGGAATTGAGAACAAGCCTGACTTTTTCTTAGGTTCTATTGCTCCCGACTGTGTGAATTTAGACGGCTTTGCAAGTCAGGAAATACGCTACGGAGCGCATATCAGAGTTGTCAATCCTCAGATTTGGAAAAGCAATATGAAAAAATTCTACGAGGAAAACAAGTCCGTTTTTAAAGATAATTCAGATTTTCTCAAAGGATATTTGTTTCATTGCTTTACGGACATAAGCTGGGACGAATGTATTCAGCCAAAGCTTTTTGCCTTTCTCGACTCGCTGGGGATTTCCGATGAGGAAAAACGTCAGACAAAATGGGAGGAACTTTATCGTTTCAACGGAGTTCTTGTGAATGAAGATTGGTACAATCAGGCGATAGATTATGTTTCCAAAGGCACACCGCAGGACATTGCAACCGTCACTGCCCAACAGATTGATGCATACAGAAACTACATCATAAACGACTACAAGGATAAAACTTATAGCCAACCGCCTGCATTTTTGAACATTGTTCACATTGACGAAGTTTGCGAATATATGCTCAAATTTATTAGGGAAACACCGCATAATATGCTATAAAAAAGCTGTGTGGTTAAATAAAATAACCGCACAGCATAACTGTATTTGTTCACATAGCACACTTATTAAACCATCAAAGTTTTATGTCAGCCAATTAAATATAATATCAATATTAAAAATCGCAGTCTGTTTACAGGCTGCGATTTTGCGTTAATGGATATTTAAAGCACCAAACTGCGTGGCAAATTTTATGCAATCAAGACCAATATGCAAATACAGGCGTACCTAATTCAATATTGTCATAAACATATTTTGCCTTGTCAAATGGCATATTTATACAACCGTGAGAACCCCATGTTTGGGACTGATACTTTGTACCGCCGAAAACACCATTCTGCCATGACGCATCGTGAAGTCCTATTCCGATTGTGCTGATATTATTCCAATAATCAACATAAGACGCATAAGACTCGCCATCAGCAGAGCCTCTCAAAGTCTTTGCCTTTTCCTTATACCAAAGCTTATAAACTCCCTCAGGAGTATTTCTCGACGCATTAGGATAGCCCGAAACTATATCCGTTTCCATTGCAATCTTACCGTCCTTATAATACCACAAATGCTGTGCAGACAAATCAATTTCAATGTAAGTATCGCTCCAGTCCTTAGTACTCGTTCTCCACTCAGGGTTACAAGTATACTCATACTGAGAGTCAGGATTTTTATAATAAATCGGCTCAGTATTTGCAGAATCGCCCTCTTCAATAAGCTCAACAAGCAAATCTCTTGTCTTCTCCTGGTCAATCCACCAACCATAGCAGCCACTGCCTGCACTTACAGTAATAGTTCCTCTGTTTGTAGACTCAAACTGTCTGTCCTTACCGTAAGTATCATACTTTTCTGCAAGAGATTCCACATAAGCCATAGCCTTATCTTCATCAACCGTATAACCCTCAGCGTGTTCCTCATCATCAAGAGTAATCCAGTCCATAATTGTATCGCCGGTAACAGTATCGTTGGTATACCCGAAATCAAAAGTAATAGAAATATTATAAATATTATTCAGCTTATCGCAGGTTTCTTGAAGCGACTCAGCAGTAATTTCA
Organism: Hominimerdicola sp.; assembly: GCA_051882035.1. Classification (GTDB taxonomy): domain Bacteria; phylum Bacillota; class Clostridia; order Oscillospirales; family Ruminococcaceae; genus Hominimerdicola. The sequence goes on along the minus strand of JBJERA010000129.1, from coordinate 529 downwards.
GCCGACTCATATATCTTAGCACCCGTCAAATCAATAGTAAAGGACCTTTCATCAAGAAAACTTTCAACATACTCATAAAGTGAGTCAACCTTTTCAGCGTCTATTTTATCGCCGTATTTCTCCTTGACAATTACATATTCGTTTCCATCAGCCTTTTTTATGTAAGCATTCTGAGGTTCTGTGTTTGACGATACGTCAACAAGCTTACGTTTCAATTCAGCCTCCAGCTTTTCCTTGTCATACTTAAAATAATTATCAAAGCTGAATTCAGTATTTCTGAGCTTTGAACCTACCCAACCAACATGACTCTGACTATTGAAAAACTCAGTTATTTTCGTCTCAGTATTATCCGTATAGCCAATTTCGGAAAGCTTAACAGCAACAGTTGTTCCGTCAACCTTCTGAATAGTTATTACCTCAGGAATAACAGAATTTTTCTTTACAAGCTCAATAGCTTCATCTTTGGTTTTACCGCTGACATCAATGCTGTTAATATATGTATTGTCCAAAAACTTACCCTTGTAAGAAT
>JBJERA010000128.1:0-8914 GCA_051882035.1 Hominimerdicola sp. | reverse complement strand
ACTCATTGCCATACTTATTTCTTATAAAATCATAAGCTGCGGCTCTTGCCTCATCGGAAATTCTAAGGCTGTCGGTTCTCATATATGTGATAAGACCTGTTGCACCCATGTCTTTAATTTCAAGACCTTCATACAATTCCTGAGCCGCTTTCATTGTTCTTCTGCCCTGAAAACCAAGACGCCTTGACGCCTCCTGCTGTAAGGTTGAAGTAGTGAACGGTGCGGCAGGCGATTTTTTATGAACGCTCTTTTTAACCTTTTCAATAACAAATTTTGCTCCGTCAAGACGGGCAAGCACCTCGTCAGCCTGCTCCTTTCTGTTCATTTCAAGCTTTTTGCCGTCCACAGTTGTCAGCTTTGCAGAAAAAGCCTTTCTGCTGTTTTTGGCAAGAAACTTTCCGTCAACAGACCAATATTCCTGAGACACAAAAGAACAGATTTCCTTTTCTCTGTCGCAAATCATCTTTACTGCAACAGACTGAACTCGTCCAGCCGAAAGACCACGTCTGATTTTTCTCCACAAAAACGGAGAAAGCTTATAACCCACAATCCTGTCAAGAATACGTCTTGCCTGCTGTGCATTTACTAAATTCAGGTCAATGGTTCTCGGATTGCTCATACCCGTTTTTATTCCGCTTTCGGTAATCTCATTAAAAGTCACACGATTTTTCTCATTCATATCAAGATCCAAAATCTGTGCAAGATGCCATGAAATAGCCTCTCCCTCACGATCGGGGTCTCCTGCAAGAAAAACATGGTCGCAGGACTTTGCCTTTTTCTTTATTTCCTTAATAAGCGATTCCTTATCCTTGATATTTACATACTGAGGCCCAAAATCATTTTCAATATCAACGCCCAGCTTGGATTTCGGCAAATCACGAAGATGCCCCATTGATGCAACAACTTCATAATCATCGCTTAAATATCTCTTTATGGTTTTCGCCTTATGAGGCGACTCAACTATAACTAAATTAGACAATTCTATTCTCCATTCTAAGTAAAATAAATTCCAAATAGTTTTCCCGGAAGGGATTTCACAAGACCCTCTATTTCAAGCTCTGTAAGAGTTGCAAGAGTTTCGGAAATATCCATTCCCGTCATGGCGGAAATTTCGTCAGCAAGCATATTTTTCTCTTCTAAAAGCCTGCAAATTTCAGCCTCGCACTCGGTTAATGAAGAATAATCAACCGATTTTTTCTGCATTTCAGCCTGCTCTTCGACTTTTACTTTTTTCTTTGTCTTACTTCGCTTTGATTTCTTTTTACGAGGTCTTTCATCATCTTCATAATAAAAAGGTGAATCTTGTGCAGGAAGAGTAAAATCTCCCAGACTTTTTGTAAGTATAAAATCATCTCCACACTCTTTTGAAAGCCAAAAAGCAATATCTGCCGCACCAAACACACATTGACATTCATTTCTTATCAGGTCACGCTGACCGAAATATCTTTTATCATAAATGTCATGAGGCGGAACAACGAACAGACTTTTCCCTTGGGAAATTGCATGATTGGCATTATCAAGTCCATGGCTGTATTTATTAGCCTCAATAAAAAGAACTGCTCTGGAAATTCCGATAAGTATTCTGTTTCTATTCACAAATGCATTGGGAAGCCTTTCTGAACCTGGATAATGCTCAGAAATAACAACTCCCGAATCACAGATTTTTTCTTTAATCTCACCGCTGTCCTTAGGATAATCCACATCAAGAGAAACCGCCGAAACGGCAATAGGAAAGCTTCCGCATTCAATGGAAACTTCATTGGTCAGCCTGTCAATTCCCTCAGCAAAACCTGATGCAAGCAGCATTTTTCTTTCAATCATTTCCTTGCCGAACTTTCGGGTAATTTCTATGGAATATTCCGAAGGGTTTCTTGCACCCACAACAGCAATAATACATTTATCGTTTATAAAGTCAAGGTTACCACGACAAAACAACACAGCAGGCGGATTAGGAATCCTTTTAAGCTGTGCGGGATAGCCCTCACTTTCATAACAATAAACTTTAATATTTAATTCCTGACACCTGTCAAGAACTTTTTGTGCATCATCAAAAGTAACTTCATCAACACGCTGATATTCTTTCTCAGTAACCGCAGTTATCTCATGATTTTTAAGTGCAGTTGTAAAATCAACTATATCATCATAATTATCCGACAGTTTCCAAAGTCTTATATTTGCAGGTTTGAAAACCAAAAGCGCCCAAAGCCAGAGAATTTCACGACTAACCTTCACGGTTATCACCCCTCAGCATTTCCCAGAGAATAATTCCTCCCGCCATTGCCGCATTAAGAGAATTTATATTTCCATGCATTTTTATAGTGATTTTTTCATCACAAGCATTTGCATCATCATTGCTTAAACCGTTACCCTCGTTACCAACAACAACTGCACAGCCGCCTGAAAAATCAGTATCTGTAATACTTTTTGCATTACTGTCAACAACTGCCGCCATAGTCTTGATTCCGCCAAGTTTGAAAATCTCGCAGACTTCGTCCAAACTGTCAGCAGAAAATATTTGCACACGAAAAACCGAACCCATAGCGGACCTTATAGTCTTAGGATTATAAAGCTCACAGCAGTTATTGCACATAACTACTCCGTCAACTCCCACAGCGTCGGCAGTTCGCAGAATTGTTCCTACATTTCCCGGATCTTGCAGATTGTCAAGCACAATATACTTTCCATTTTTAGTTACATGATCCAAAGAAAATTTTTTCTTCTCAGCCCTTGCAATAATAAAAACACCCTGCGTCCCCTTTGTGCCACTCATTTTCTCGGCAACTTCATCACTTATGGTATAAAAATTAGTAAATTCCTCTCCATTAAACAACTTATAGTCAACATACTCTGAATATTTTAAAAGAGCAGACTCAGCGGCGAAAGCCGCATAAATATCAAACCTGCCGTATTTCCACTCTTTGATTGCGTCAGAGCACAGTCTTGCACCTTCAAGTACAAAAAGATTTTCCTCTCGACGTGCCTTTTTACTTTGCAAAAGCTTTAAATACAGCTTAATTTTTGGATTTTCCTTACTAATAATATGCATCTTCCGTCACCTCTTATTCTGCCCGAATAAATATATTAATATAGAACAAAACACGCATGTCTTTGTTAATAAAACGTGCGTGTCTTTATACTATTAAAGAGCTGCCTTAGCCTTCTCAGCGATTGCTGTGAAACCAGCAGGATCATTTACAGCGATTTCAGAAAGCATCTTTCTGTTGAGATTAATGCCAGCCTTATTAACGCCGTTCATAAATGTAGAATAGTTCATGCCGTTCATCTTTGCAGCAGCAGAGATTCTTGTAATCCAGAGCTTTCTGAAATCTCTCTTCTTCTGCTTTCTGCCAATATAAGCATACTGGCCGGACTTCATTACAGCCTGCTTAGCCATCTTAAAATGCTTGCTCTTTGCACCAAAATATCCCTTAGCAAGCTTCAGAGTTTTATTTCTTCTCTTACGAGTCATCATTGCTCCCTTTACACGAGCCATAGTTATTACCTCCTGAAATTTTTAATAATTGTATCTTCCCTACATCTCGCGATTATTTGTAAGGGATAAGCGCCTTAATATTCTTGATGTTAGTATCGTCAGCGTATGCACTACCGCGAAGAATTCTCTTACGCTTATGATCCTTCTGAGTAAGTCTGTGTCTCTTATTTGTGTGCTGGAACTTTACCTTACCGCTGCCTGTTACCTTGAAACGCTTTTTAGCACCGGAATGTGTCTTAATCTTTGGCATTATATTTTCCTCCTTAATTAATTTACTTAGCTGGCTTAGGAGAAACGAACATTACAAGGCTGCGTCCCTCCATTTTAGACGGTTTATCAACAACTCCTACTTCCGAAATAGCTTCTTTAAACTTATTCAGCAACTCCTCGCCGAACTGTGGATGAGCAACCGTTCTTTTTCTGAATCGCACAGAAACTTTAAGCTTATCTCCGCCGTTTAGGAATTTTACAGCCTGATTCACTTTTGTATTAAAATCATGAGTATCGATAGTCGAGGACATTCTGATTTCCTTAATATCAATTACCTTCTGATTTTTCTTTGCTTCCTTTTCACGCTTTGACTGTTCAAAACAGAATTTACCGTAATCCATAATACGGCATACAGGCGGAGTAGCCTGAGGAGCAATTTTTACAAGATCCAAATCTTTCTCGAATGCAATTTTAAGAGCCTCAGTTGCACTTAAAATACCAAGCTGACTGCCGTCAACGTCAATTACACGAAGTTCCTTATCGCGAATTTCCTCGTTGATCTGATGTTCTTTGTTGCTAATGACACCGCACCTCCAAAAATAAAATAAAACGGGTACAGACAAAAATCCATACCCGCATAAATATCACAAATAAATGCAATTTCATGTTGACCTTTTTGCTATAACAACGCTGAAGGTGAGAACGGATTAATGTTCTGCTTTGTTTACCTTAATATTATACAACACTTATCTGACATTGTCAAGTGTTTTTCAGAAATTTCTCAAAAAATATTTTCGTAAGTTATTATACCACAAATTCTAAGAAAAATCAACCTCTGCTCCCTTGCCCAGATAGAATGAATAAATATAACAGCTTTTAACTCTTTCGCCCAGAATTAGCTCAAAAGCCGCCTTATAAATCTTTAACTGTGTATCATATTTAAGCATTTCCTCGGAATTTTCAAAACGGTCTGTCTTGTAGTCTACAATTACATAGCCGTCTTTCTCTTTGAAAATACAATCGGCGATACCCTGAATCATACCGTCCTCGCCTGTAAATTCAGCAAGATTTCCGTCCAGATTCAAATTTCCCATTGAAACCAGAAATTTTCTCTCTCGGATAATTTCATCGGAATTTTTCATTCGTTCGTAAAAATCAGAATTAAAGAAATTTTCAAGGCTTTTTATGTACACTCCGCTTGCCTCTTTGCCTGTAAAATAACCCTCTCTGCAAAGTCTGTTAAGTTCTTCAGCAGGGCTGATTTCAGCATTTTCATAGTTTGCAAGTTCCATGAATTTATGAGTAAAAGTTCCTCTTTCAGCACTTGTAAGCTTGTCCAGTTCATCATCAAGGCGTGGCAGATTCGGATAAAATTCAGGATTTTTATCCTTTAATTCCTTTTCTTTCTGCGCCTGAACGATTTCCGTTACCGCAAGTTTTGACGGTAATTCTGCCAACGACATATCATATTTTAAAGCATATTTCTCATTAAGACTGCTTACAATTTTTGCATCAGACTTAGCCTTGCATGATTTTTTCTGTTCCTCAGCAGTTTCTTCCTTTTCAAAGGACATTGGTACAAAATCAACTTTTATATCCATTGCTTGCTTATCAGCAATCAAAGCACTGGCATCAGACCCAATCCATTCAAGAAACTCGCTGTTGTGCGGATATTTTGCTAATGCCATTGTCACCCATGAAAGTATGCTTTTCTGTTCAAGCACCATTTCGGAGGGTATTGTCTCTACATTTTTCATTTTTTCAATTATGGCTCTCTGACTTTTCATGGAAGTTTCGAGAGAAGTCGTTCCATTTACTTTAAATGTATAAGAAATAAAAAGCTTTTCCTTTGCTCTTGTGCAGGCAACATAAAATAGACGCATTTTTTCGCTTTTTTCTTCTGCAATGTTTTCGCTTATGATATAGTCACCGTACGGATTTTCAAGCCTGATCATATTTGGCACGTCGCTGATTTTAAAGCCGTAACCTTTTTTGTCATTAAAATATATTGATTCTGTTTTGCTTTCTAAGTCTTTCCAAAGCTGGCATATGAAAACAAAAGGATATTCCAGACCTTTTGATTTATGATAAGTAAATATTTGTACGCTTTCCCCTGAGGAAGTAACAGACACAGCCTGCTTAAAAGCTTTATCGTTTGCATAAACTGAGTCTATGTAACGCAGAAATCCCGATACACCTTCTTGACTTGACTGCTCATACTGGCTGGCGTATTCAAGTAAAAGCCGCAGATTAGCACGTTTTTTATCCGAATCAAGATACAGCGAGGCTATTCCCATAAGGTCGGTCATATCGAAAATCTTTCTTATAAGGCGTTCGAGGCTCATGCTCATGGCAAAATATCTCAGATTGTCAATAAGTCTGTAAGCATTCTCGCATTTTTCCTGCAAATACTCATTTCCCATATCAATAAAGTCAGAAACTTTTTCATGAGTATCCTTTTTACTGCGGTCTGTGGCGGTAAGAATCTGGAACAAATGATTCTGATAACTGTTGTTTACACTGCCCTTTTCACGCAGTACAGCCATATCGTTGGCAGTAAAATTCATTATCGGCGACATCATAACTCCTGCAAGAGCAATGTCATTCATTGGGTTATCTATAACTCGCAGAATATCAAGTACAATAACTATTTCACGAGCCTTCAAATAACCTTCTGTATCCTCCGACATAGCATGAAGTCCTACTACTTCAAGAGCTTTTGCCATTTTTCTCACTTCGTCATTTACCTGCACAAGAATACAAAAATCCGACGGTTTGCAGGGTCTGTCAACTCCGTTATCGCATACGGGAGCTTTGTTTTCAAGCATTTGTCTTATACGCTTTGCAACAAGAAGATTTTCTTCTGAAAATCCGCCTGATTTATCAAAATTTATGTCCGGCTTTATAAGAAGAATTTCTGTTGGGACTTCCCTTTCGGTATAAGATGCACCCTGAACAAGCTTCTCCTTATCGTCATAATCAACCGAGCCTGCCTTAACGCTCATTAGATTTCTGAACATAAAGTTTGAAAAATCAATAACTTCTTTTCTGCTGCGGAAATTTTTATTCAGATATATGGATGTTAATAATCCGTCATTAACCGGATTCTCAGCGTCTTTAAGGCATTTCACAAATAATTCAGGATTGCTCAGACGAAACTGATAAATAGACTGCTTAACATCGCCTACCACAAAAACGTTCTTACCCATGATTTCAATATTGTCGCTGTCTGAAATTGCACGGAAAATCAAATCCTGCAAATTGTTTACGTCCTGAAACTCGTCAATCATAATGATTTCATACATATGACTGCTACGAATTTCTTCCGCTAATTCGGTTCGCTTATAACCGTCACCTGTTTCTTCAACAAGAAGTTTTTTTGCCATAAGTTCTACATCAGAAAAATCAACGCTGTTCTTCTCAACTTTCGTTTCAAGAGCAAATTCTTCCGCTCTCTTTTCAAGCTGTAACAACACTTCAAAAACTTGATGAATCTTTTGGTAATTTTCAATTATACGCTCTTTTGAAAGGATAAATTTTGATATTATATTCTCTATAATATCATTTATTTTTCTATTCAAATCTTTGGCTTGGTCTTTTAAATCGGTAAAAATAAGCAGTATATCTTCGGGCAGTTTATCCATTGCGCTGAGCCGAGGCGAAAATTTCACCTTTTTAACATCGGGATTATGTAATTTTTCATAATCCCTGTCCGCAATACATCTTTTTAATACAGCATAATTATCATTCTGAGTGTCAATCAGCTTGCAGAGGGTTTTCAGATTATTTGCCAGAGCATATTCTTTTTCTCCGGTTGAAATGGTATATCTGCTGATTGTTCGCATAGAATCAATGAGTTTTTCCATGCTTTCAAGTTTTTTTTCAGCATTTTTGAAAACTGTTTCATAAAATTCATCAATCTTTTCAGGATTGGTATAATTCTCAGACGCCGACTTTATCCACTTTTCAGGAAAAGGCAGGGAACGAAGTCGTTTATACAGTTCACTGACCATTTTCTCAATCCCTGAATTTCCCGATGAAATTGAATTATAAAGCATTTCATATTTTTCAGGCTCGTTTTTGCAAAGTTCCTCGATTGCGGTGCTGATTGCCTCGTTTTTAATCTGCTCGGAAAAAGGCTCGTCTAAAATTTTCACCCCACCTTGAAAATTAAATTTATGAAGGTTTTGCTTTACAAGTTCAAGACAAAAAGAATTAATTGTAGAAATTTTAGCAAGCTGTAAAAGATTTTGCTGAGATAAAAGCCACTCATTATGTGGATTTTCTTTTAGCTTTTCTTCAAATGCCTTAGTAAGCTTATTTCTCATCTGAGCAGCAGCATCATTGGTAAATGTAACTGCAAGAAGTCTGTCGGCAGGAATTTTTCTTTTTTCATCTGCAAGAAGTCTTATAATTCGCTCAATCAGAACCGCAGTTTTTCCGCTTCCTGCCGCCGCAGAAACTATAACTCCCCTGTCGGTTGTTTTTATAGCAAGCTCCTGCTGTTCCGTCCATTTAACGCTCATTATCGCTATCCTCCTTTTTTAATTCCTGCATAAGCATTTCACCATATTTTTTATCTTTTGGATTTTTAGGATTATCCGAATATGGATTTCCGCATATACCTTTATAATCACAATACTGACAGTAATTACCTATGGGTTCAGCCTGAATATTGCCATTTGACAGATTATTGCCGAATTCCTGCACCTTTTTAACTGCAAACGCACGAAGTGAAGTAAACATATTATTAGTAATAAGAAAATCATTTTTATTGCTGTCAAATGGAACATATTCGTATCCATTGCTCATGTATGCATTTATCAGCGTTTCATCATCAACAGTAAATCCGAGAGGCTTAAAAGCTTTTAAACGTCTTGTTCTGCACGAATCAGCAATATCACTTTCGTCAACTTCTAATTCAGAAATTTCCTTCGGATTTTCACCGAATTTGAAATATGCAACTCCTGCCTGCCTGATTATTTTGTCGGCATCGGCAAAATCGTTCTCCTTTATTATTGCCGATAGATAAAACAGCATCTGCAAGTTTAATCCAAGATAAATTCTTGAATAGTTAAGTTCCAAATTTTTGCCGGTTTTGTAATCTATAATACGGATATAGCATTCACCGTTTTCATCTGTAAACTTATCAACACGGTCGATTGTTCCATTGAGAATAATTTTCCTGCCGTTTTCCAAATCAAGAGTAAG
>JBJERA010000127.1:0-8960 GCA_051882035.1 Hominimerdicola sp. | reverse complement strand
ATTCCTGTACATTCCTTTTGGCGGTTTTCTGTATGTTTTATTATACTACTTACAGTATACTTTTATTTACATATTATTTTTCTATTAAAATACACACTATTTCATTCTATTATCACATACGGCTAAGTTAAAATTTAAGTAATTTAATTATACTTATGTACAACACAAGGTAAATTAAAAGTAAAAATGTAAGGAGTGCGTTTTATTGAATCATTCAAAAAGAATTATAGCAGGTATAGTTTGCTTGGCTATGGCAGCGTCAATGGCAGGCTGTTCAAAGAAAGAGTCAAGTAGTTCTTCTAGTTCTTCGGCGAGCAACAGCGTTTCGGAAACTGTTGAACAAACGTCAAATAGTGAAAATCTCGAATATGTTGACAAGATATTTGGGCAGGATATTCTTAATATCCAAATAAATACAACGGAAGATGACTGGGAATATCTTATGAATAACGCTGCGGATAAGCCTTGGATAACCGCAAATATCAGCATTAACGGCGAATCCTATGAAAATGTAGGAATTAAAACCAAAGGAAACACGTCGTTATCTCAGATTTCTATGACGGGCAACGACAGATACAGTCTTAAAGTAAGTTTCGGAAAGTATACAGACGGTCAGACCTGTTACGGTCTTGATAAATTGGTTCTTAATAATATTTATTCGGATAATACCTATTTAAAAGAGTATATGTCCTATAATTTATTTCAGTTTATGAATGTGCCGAGTTCTCTTTGCACGTTTGCCAATATAACGGTAAACGGTGAGCATTATGGATTTTTCCTGGCTTTAGAGGATACAGACGATAGCTTTATTGAGCGGAATTATGGTGAGGACAGCGGTGTAGAGGCTTACAAGCCTGAATCAATGGATATGGCTGGCGGAATGCAGATGCCCGAAAATATGCAGAATGGCGGTTTTGGATTTAGCATTACAAGACTCATCAGCCTTACTGATGAGGAGGGCAATTCGGTAGAATGGTCAGCCATTGCAGGGGATTTTGATACGGAAAATATAGAATCATTTACTTCAAAAGACGGAACTACAACTAAACTATCCGAATTGGATATGAGCGCTATGCAGTCATTGAATATTGAGAATATAGTTTCTTTAACCGACGCAAACGGAAAAACTTTGGATTTAAGCAGTTATACTCTTTCAATGAGCATGGGTGAAAATTTTCCGCAAATGCCCGGAAATGGAGAAATGCCAACAAATATGGAAATGCCTGAGGGTATGGAGATGCCTGAAAATATGGAAAAGCCTGAAAACATGGCTAAGCCTGAAAGCAATATTCCTGATTCAAACAGTGATGACACGTCCAATACGGAAAGTAAAGCAGAAATGCCGCAAAACGGTGCTCCCCCAACAGATATGCAGATGCCTCAGAAGGGCGATGATGGCAACGGATTTGGTATGGACGGCAGCAGCGGCGGCGTAAATCTTGTTTATACTGATGATAATGTTGAAAGTTACAGCAACATTTTTGACAATAATATTACCAAGGTTGATGAAGAAGACCAGAACAGATTTATTGCATCGCTTAAAGGCATTAGCGAGAGCAGTGGCGAGGAGCTTGAAAAATACATTGATGTTGATGAAGTACTGAGATATACTGCTTGCAACGTTTTTCTTATGAATTTAGACAGCTATTTCTCCAATATGGGACATAATTACATTGTTACAGAGGACAATGGCATGCTTTCCATGATTCCATGGGATTATAATCTTGCATTCGGCACATATCAGTCATCAAATTCAAGTGAAATTATTAACTTTGCAATAGATACAGTTTTCAGCGGAGTTGACGCAGAGGACAGACCAATTATAGGAAAACTTCTCGAAAACGAAGAATATCTGGAAAAGTATCATGAATATCTGAAACAGATTGCAGAGGAATATGTTCAGTCGGGCTTGTTTGAACAGTCTATAACTGATGCTGTAACTTTAATTGATGAATATGTACAAAATGATACAACCTCTTTTGGTGATTACGATTCATTTACTGCCGGCGTTGAAGAACTGAAAAAGTATGGCTCTCTCAGAGCGGAAAGCATTCTTGGACAGCTCGACGGAACTATCCCGTCAACTACTGAGGAACAGCAGGATTCAGATGCTTTGATTGACGCATCTTCCTTGGACCTTACAAAGCTTGGTTCGATGAATAGGGGCGGGGGTATGGATAAATCCAATAGGTTTGATAAAAAAGTTGAAGAAGAAACAGAATAATTAATATAATAAAAAGGTACAGAGAATAAACACTGTACCTTTTTTGTGTTTAGATGTGCAATGTATCCATTAATGATATATTGCATTTGTAGATGATTAACAAAATTGCGATGAAAAGCTTGACATATCCATTATGGATATGGTATTATATATCCATGATAGATATAGGAGGGCGAGAAAGTGTCTAAAATAAGTCCTTATGAATCAGGAGAATTAACAGACAGCATTTTTTTGATTTTACTTGCAATGTTAAAGCCTGTTCATGGGTATAAAATCATGCAGAGTATTCAGGAAATGACAGAAGGTGAAGTAGTAATTGGTCCTGCGACTATGTACACAACATTGCGGAAGATGAAAGAGGCAGGCTGGATTAACGAAACGAGTACGGAGGATATGAAGATTTTATATCTGATTACCTCGAAAGGTAAGGAAATTCTCAAAGGGGATTATACTCGCAGAAAGAAGATTATTAAGCTTGCGGAAATGGAATTTGGAGGCGACAATTTATGAGCAAATACCGTTTGTGTTGGGGTTTGGCTATGGCTCCCGACAAAGATATGAAAATGCTTGAAAAAATGAGTGCGAAAGGTTGGCATTTGACTGAATTTAAGGGCGGAATGTATAAGTTTGAAAAAGGTGAATGTCATGAATACATTTATAATCTAAATATGGAGCCGTTAGAGGTATTTAATGACGAAATGCTTTCAATGTACAAGGAAAGTGGCTGGACTCCGGTAATTTTGCAGAATGGCTGTCAGATTTTTCGTGCGGAAAAGGGAACGCATCCTATTTTTACGGACAGCGAATCAAAAATTGAACTTTTTCAGAAAAATCGTGGGAGTCTTATAAAACCGTCCATTATATCAATAATTATATTGATAATCATTACAATTATGTTGGTTATATTTGACAGCGTGTATTGGAGGGTTGCATGGTTTTTAAGCTGGTTCTTTTTCGTTTTTACGGTGTTTCCGCTTGTTGGGTTTACTATGTTAATACGAAAAGCTCAAAAAGCAGAAAAAGAAAAGGCTTAATTAAAAGAAAGGCAGATAATATGAACGGGTGGTATTTGCTTGCATTTTATTTTATTATCAAGTGGGCGGTAAAAAAAGGTATAAAAGAGGCTCATGAGGAAATTGGTGATAATAAAACAAAAGCTGAGATAAACAGTTGATAAAACACAAAAACGACTCTTGCACTAGCGAGAGTCGTTTTTCTTATTATGGAAATATCTTTTAAAAACAGAAAAGAGATTGCACAAAAGGCAATCTCTTTGTCCGATGTAAAATTAGGAAAGGAAATTATTTTATAGGCATAAATGCCTAGGAAAAAGCAAGTCCTTATTCCTTTACAGCTCCTGAAACCAAACCGCTGTAAACATATTTCTGCAAGAACAGGAATATAAGCAATGTAGGAATAATACAAATGATTACACCTGCAAAAAGAACCGGATAGCTTACTGTTGTTGAGTTGTTGATTTTCAACAGAACCGTAGAAACTACCAACTGGTCATCAGGCATGTAAAGCTTTGGAGTATAGAAGTCGTTGTAGATAGAAACGAACTTCATAATCAAAACTGTGGCAACAGCTGGTTTTAGGTTAGGAAGAATGATGCTCCAATAAATTCTTGGATATGAAGCACCGTCGATGATACCGCTTTCGTCAAGTGAAACGGAAATCTGACCAAGGAACTGGATAAAGATATAGATTGAAGTAATATCTGTACCAATCCAAAGAATCATTGGTCCCCAGATGGTTCCAACAAGATGCATATCAGCAAGAATCTGATATACAGTAACCTGCATTGAAATCGTAGGAAGAAGAACAGCCAAAAGGAAAGCTGCCTTAACTACTCTTGACAAAATTGTATTGAAACGCTGTACAACAAAAGCTGTCATTGTACCGGTAATAATTGTACCAAAGCAACATACAACGATAAGAATACCTGTATTTTTCAGACCGTTCCAAATATTAGCTTTCTCGAAAGCTTCTTTATAGTTTGAGAATCCAAAAGCTTCAGGCAAAGAAAATGCTGAAGTATTGAATATTTCAGATTCAGACTTAAATGAACCCAAAAGAACATAAAGGATTGGAAGAAGAACTACCAGACATGCAATTACCAAAACTGCATACATTAAAACCTTTAACAATATTCTTCCGGCAATACCGGTACTGGTAGATTGTTGTTTTACTGATTGTGTCTGCATTATCTAGCCACTCCTTTCTTTTTCTTTTTTGCTCTTGGAGTATTGTCCTCTTCTCTGAAAAAGTACTTCTGAACAAGAGTAACTACGATAATAATTATGAGCAATACAACAGCCATTGCAGATGCAAGACCAACCTTGTCCTTAGAGAACATTGTTTCCATCGTCTGCATTACGAATGTAGAAGTACCGTTTCTACCGTTTGTCATAATGTAAGGAATTTCAAATACTGAAATAGCACCCTTAACAGCAAGAATCAACTGAAGTGAGATGATAGGCTTGATACTAGGGAAAATGATGTAGATAAATCTCTGAAATGGGTTTGCACCGTCAAGGTCAGCAGCCTCGTAAAGGTCAGGACTGATAGACTGAATAGCACCCAAATACATAAGAATATCATAACCTATGTATCTCCAAACAGATACAAATACCAAAGCCCAGTTAGCCTTAGCTGAGTTTTGCATATCTGAAAGCCAGAGTACAGGATCAATTCCAAACCAGCCAAGAATTGTGTTTAATGAACCCTGTGGTGTAAATACATCGCCAAATCTGAAGAATTGAAGGAAGATGATAGATACAGCAACACCGTTCATAAGGTAAGGGAAGAATATAACTCCCTTAAACAGACCTTTTGCTCTGATTTTGCCGCAAAGAATTGTAGCCATAAGCAAAGCAATAATCTGCTGAACGAAGGAACCTACTAAATAGTAGAGACTGTTCTTAAAAGTTGTTAAATATGTAGAATCTGTGAAGATGGTCTTATAGTTATCCAAGCCAACAAATTTGATCTGGTCGCCGACAGAAAGTTGTCCACGATCCTGAAAACTGTACGGAATGATCTGAAGCGCAGGAATGAATGTAAAAACTATAAGCAAAATTACAGGAATAAGCAAAAATAAGATAGAAGTAATATACTTCTGACCTGTATAAGTCTTACACCAGTTTGCAAATCCACCTTTCTTTTCATTATTCATTAGGGGTCCTCCTCAACAAAATCGGGGGAAGTGAATTCCCCCCGATTACTTGATATTTAAATTAACGGTAAACTTTCTAATTAACCGAGAACAGAGTCACGAGCTTCAGCCCACTTCTTGTTCAGCTCTGTGAAGAGTGCATCAAGCTCAGACTCATCCTTACCTGCGAATGCGAGCTCAGCAATCTTGAACTTGAAGTTATCAGAAGTATCAAGAGCAAGACCAATACCGGAAAGATCCTTATCAATATTATCGAATACACCTACATATTCATCAGGTGTAGCTGGTTCTTCGAAAAGTACGCAATCAGAGAACTCAGAAAGGTTATCAGGAAGCGCTGCACCCTTAACGGTAGAAATCATACCTTCGTTAGCAGAGAAACCAGAATCCTTAACAAACCACTCAGCAAACTTCTTAGCAAGATCCTTGTTTTCGGAATTCTTGCTTACACCTACGCAGTAGTCAGCAGATGTCTGTGCATACTGCTGACCGTCAGCAGCTGTGATTGGAACTGGCATATATCCGATATCATCAGGATTTTCAGCCTTCTCCTGGAACTGGCTGATAGCCCATGAACCAAGAACGATTGCACCGATCTTACCGTCAGCGAAATACTGCTTAGAAGCTTCCCAGTCAGTTGTAGCGTGGTCCTGCTCAAGAACGTCAGCTGTGGAATAGAGATCGAACATCATCTTGTAAACCTTGTAGTAACCGCCGTCCTTATCAAAGAGGTCAGTCTTGTTCTTAAGAAGGTTTACCTTGTACTCAGGATCGCCGGAAGCAGAAACTACGAGGCTATCCCACTGTGAGATTGTCCAAGAATCCTTATACTCTGTGTAGTAAGGAACTACGCCTTCGCAATTTTCCTTAATTGTTTTGAGGTCCTCGATGAACTGATCAGCAGTTTTTGGAAGCTCAGTGATACCAGCGTCATTCCAAACCTTCTTGTTGTAAAGAATACCTGTTGCAGTACCGCCGTAAGGAATACCGTAAACAGTCTTGTCGCTAGACATCTTCTTATTGATCCAGCTGTATGTATCCTTCATTTCATCATATGTGCCGAGAGGCTCAAAGTAGTTGCCAAGCTCGTCAACTGTAACGTCATCAGGAATCATAAGAACGTCGCCGTAGTCACCGGAAGACATCTTTGTCTTAATGTCGTTAGAATAGTCTGTAAGACCAACATAGTTTACTGTACAATCATTTTCCTTTTCAAAAGCGTCTGTAAGCTTGTCAAGAGTACCGTCGTCAACACGGTCTGTACGGTTTGTGTAAACTGTAAGAGTTACACCGCTCTTGTTATCGCTCTTGCTGTCGCTGCTGCCGGAAGAAGCGCTGCCGGAAGAGCTGCTGTCAGAAGAACCGCATCCAGCGAGTGAAGCCATAGTACCCATTGTCATAATTACAGCCAATGAAGCTGCAAAAAGTCTTTTTGCTTTCATAAGAATATACCTCCAAATAAAATATCATCTGTTTCAGCTTAACTGAAAACTACTATTAAGCTGTAATTAAGTATAATACGAAAACCGTGTTAAGTCAAGCGAATATAAGAATTTATTTTAAAAATCCTTTTATTTTTGTGAACAAATATAATTTCAAAGCAACGTTTTTGTTAGTTTTGCACAAACTGCATATAGGGTGAATTATGATAAATGTGCAAAAGATTTAGCATAAAAAAGAAGCAGTACTCAAAATTTGTGAATACTGCCCAAACTTTATATAGTAAAAATAAAGCAAAAAAATATTATGACACCTATATTATACAGTGTTTTGGTTAATATGTCAATAGGCAGGGTTAAATTAAGCCATTTCTAAGCTAACTTATTAACCGAATTCTTAATCACAAGGTCGCCGTCAAGCGTCTGTGTACGAGGCTGTTTGTTTGGGTTGGTAATTCGTTCGACGATTGTGCATACTGCTGAATCAGCCATATATTCAGCATCTACCGCTATTGTTGTTATCGTAGGGTCGGAAACCTCTGAAATCAGGTAATTATCGTAACCCACAACGGAAATGTCCTCCGGTACTGAATAACCCTTTTCTTTTAGCTGTTTTATTGCAAGATAAGCGGTTTCGTCACAGTTGCATATAAATGCAGTAGGCATTTGCTCAGGAAGTGAAATGTCGATAAATTTCCCATCTGTGCCTCTGTCGTCAATAGTCCAGCATTCCGGAATGTCAAGACCGTGTTCAATCATTGCTTTCAGATAGCCCATGTATCTATCGAAAATACTGGTTGTTGCCAGCTTGGTGCCTATGTAACCGATTTTTGTGTGCCCCATGCTGATTAGATACGAACAAAGCTTGTAACCGCCTGCGTAACCGTTGGAAATAATGGAATCAGCTTTAACCTGCGGAACGCAGTAGTCCAGCATAAGCATTTGGGGAAAGTTAAGATAAAGCCTTTCAGCATAGCTGTCGCTGACTTGTCCCAATGAAATCAGACCGCTGATTTTACGGTCGATAACAAAATTCGGCATTATGAATTTATTTTCGTCCTCTTGTGAAAGATTTTCCATGATACAGGAAATTCCTTCTTTTTTTAGTCGCTGAACTATGCAATTATAAAGCCCCCAGTAAAATGAACCATTTGGATTAATAAACTTCTCCGGAATAAGTACTCCGACAATGCGGTTATTTTTCACAGCAGTGCTGCGGTTGGAAATGTACCCCATTTCTTCTGCAATAGTCTTGATTTTTTCTCTCAGCTCGTTGCTTACTCCGCTTTTTCCGGAAAGAGCCTTTGAAACCGTAACATTGCTGGTATTGCAGGCTTTCGCTATATCTATTAAAGTGCATGGCTTTTTCATAAACGTCCTCCGGTATGGATAATTTTTTTGACTGAATTGTGGCAATTTATACATAATTCAATCATAATCTTAAATAATTATACTGCAATTCACGATATTTTGTCAATACTATTGTCGAATTTTTTTACTTTTTATCGTTTGATTTTGATGTTAGCTAAATATAGCTTTTATAAAGGTACATTGGAAGGTCAAAAAGTGTTTTAAAAATTTGAATATCACATGAACTGTTTTTGTACTATAAATTTGTATTAGCGTTGTTATGGTAATAATATATGAAAATCTCATGTCAATTTAATGCATAAATGAGATTTTTGTTTAAGACGTGTTTTTTTGACAAAAACACTTGTTTTTTTTTGAGGTGTATGTTATAATGATTTTATATTTTGAGATTTTGTGTCTAAGGAGTTTTTGTTGTGCAGAAAAATTTAAAACGGTTAGATATTATATTGGTCTTATTAATAATTGTTCTTATTGTGCTGATTAATTTTCAGTCGTCAAAGGAGGATACCGTTCCGCCTGACATTTCTTTCAGTACTCAGGAGCTGACCGTCAGCGTTAAGGACGGCAATGAGGCTTTGTTGGTAGGAGTAAGCGCTGTCGATGATGAGGACGGCGATGTTTCGGACAGCTTGGTTGTTGAAAATATTTCAGATTTTGACGAGAACGGAACCAGAACTGTTACATATGCAGCTTTTGATTCTTCTAAAAATATTAAGTTTGCAAAGCGTAAAATCAAGTACAGTGATTA
>JBJERA010000126.1:0-8964 GCA_051882035.1 Hominimerdicola sp. | reverse complement strand
TACAGCGCTGGATCTGTGAATGAGGAAACGCTGCATTTATTGCTTCTCTGAAACCAGTCAGACCGTCAACACAGAACACGTAAACATCCTTAACACCGCGGTTTTTTAGGTCATTCATGACGCTAAGCCAGAATTTTGCACTTTCACTTTCTCATTCCAATCTTCCATATCAGCGTATTTGCAGACAGTGCGATAATTGAGCTTCGTCCTTCTCTGAATCTCGCTCTTGCTCACACCGTCCTCGTACAACTGCTTTATGTACATCTGTTCTGCCATATTAATCATCTTTTCGCTTCCGCCTTTAGTTAAGAAACTGATCTCTCAACTAAAATGGTAGCATTTTTTCTGGGTGATGGTAATGACTTGTGGCTTCATTCCACCTATGCATTTTGGGAGCCCTTTTAATGCATTTCTATTTTACCATAAACATGTTTATCCGATTATGATTCATATGTTCACAGATATAATAAAAGCTTGTTGATGCAAGCATAAACAGAAAAACCGGCATGTTTGACAACTTTATTCAGGCTAGAAAAGAGCGTATTTAAGCTATTGAAGCATTGAAAAAACTTATCAGCAAGGATCTGCCGTTACAGAAGTCTGTATGAGCTTGGGGAGCAGTTTAGTTAAGATGGAATGGATGACAGAGAAAATTTGGCAAGAACACACAGAAAATAGCATAGTGCTGTAACATTTTTTACAAAAGCTATTGAATAAATATACGAAATATGATATATTATATTTATCAAACAAAATATGAGTCTTATAAAAACGATACGAATGAGGTGAATGCATGAAACCAATCATTTTTATGGATACCGAAGTAAGTGAAACAGATAATAAAGCACATGATTTTGGAGCAATCAATGAAAAGGGTGAAAAACTCCATACCAATTCTGCAAGCGAGTTTCATACGTTCATTTCTAATACAAAATATCTGTGCGGTCATAATATTGTAGATCATGATGCAAAGTATATCGAATCACCTACTGATATAACCTATATTGATACGCTTTATCTTTCTCCACTGATGTTTCCAAACAAACCGTATCATTCACTTTTGAAAGATGACAAGCTCCGTACTGACGAGCTTAACAATCCCTTGAATGATTCTATTAAAGCTATGACCCTTTTTTATGATGAAGTCAACGCTTTTGAGAAACTTGATGATAAACTAAAGCTGATATACTATATGCTTCTGAAAGAAAGTTTGCATTTTTCGGGATTTTTTGAATATCTGGATTATTCTGCACGCGATGATCTTGAAACGACTATTCTTGTATTTTTTAAAGACAAATTGTGTGAAAATGCTCCTATCAAAGGCTTTATCTCCGAATCACCTGTTGAGCTGGCATATGGTCTTGCTTTTATATCAGCAACAGAAAAGTATTCTCTGATTCCGAGATGGGTGCTTATGAACTATCCCAAAGTTGATAATATTCTAAGAGCATTAAAAAACACTTCATGTGGTAAATGTGATTATTGCAAAGCTGAACTTGATCCCAAAATATACCTTAGCAAGTATTTCGGATATCCTGATTTTCGCACATACAACGGAGAGCCTTTGCAGAAAAACGCTGTTAATGCAGCTGTAGAACACAAATCACTGCTTGCTATTTTTCCAACAGGCGGGGGAAAATCACTTACGTTTCAGATACCTGCACTAATGGCAGGCAAAACTGAAAGAGCGTTGACGGTTGTTATATCACCTTTGCAGTCACTTATGAAAGATCAGGTTGATTCCCTCGAAAAAAAAGGCATTTCCGAGGCGGTAACCATTAACGGATTACTAAGTCCCATAGAACGAGCGGAAGCCATTGAAAGAGTTGAATCGGGAATTGCTTCTATATTATATATAGCTCCTGAATCACTCAGGTCTGTTACAATAGAAAGATTATTTCTTTCAAGAAATATTAATCGTTTTGTAATTGATGAGGCACATTGCTTTTCTGCATGGGGACAGGATTTCCGTGTAGATTACCTATATATCGGCGATTTCCTTCGGGAATTACAGGAGAAAAAAGGCAACAATTGCAAAATACCCGTGTCCTGTTTCACTGCCACAGCAAAACAAAAGGTTATCAGTGATATTAAAGATTATTTCAAAAACAAGCTTGATCTGGATCTGGAATTGTATGCGACCAATGCATCAAGAACGAATCTCCGTTATGAAGTTCTTTATAAAGAAACTGATGCTGAAAAATATGATACGCTGCGTGCTCTTATCGAACTAAAGAACTGTCCTACGATAGTCTATGTTTCAAGAACTAAGTGCACAAAAATTCTTGCTGAAAAACTTACAAATGATGGCTTCAAAGCAAGAGCCTTCAATGGAAAAATGGAAAGCAGTGAAAAGCAGGAGAATCAGGAAGCATTCATTAATGATGAGATACAGATCATTGTGGCAACTTCTGCGTTTGGTATGGGTGTGGACAAATCCAATGTAAAACTTGTGATTCATTATGATATATCTGATTCTCTTGAGAATTATGTTCAGGAAGCAGGTCGTGCTGGACGAGATCCGTCGCTGCAGGCAGATTGCTATGTATTATTCAATGACGGAGATTTGGATAAGCATTTTATTCTCCTCAATCAGACAAAGCTCAGCATCAGCGAGATACAGCAAGTGTGGAAAGCGGTTAAGGATTTGACAAAAATACGTCCCGAAGTATGCTGTTCTCCACTAGAGGTGGCCAGACAGGCAGGATGGGATGACAGCATTCAGGACATTGAAACAAGAGTGAAAACAGCAATTCAGGCTCTTGAAAATGCAGGCTATCTGAAAAGAGGGAGAAATGTTCCGAGGGTGTATGCCACAAGCATTATTGTAAAAAATATGATGGAAGCCTCACGGCGTATCGACTCATCTTATCGCATTATCAATGAACAAGAACGTGTCGTTGCAAAAAGAATAATTCGTTCGCTTATTTCCAGTAAAAGTATTGCAGATGCAGGAAACGATGATGCGGAATCAAGAGTGGATTATCTTGCTGACCGCCTTGGAATTGAAAAATGTGATATTGTTCATTCCATTCAGATGATGAGAGAAGATGGTTTGCTTGCAGATACGAAAGACCTTACAGCATATATTTTGAAAAAGGATACGGAAAATAAGTCACTTCTGATATTGCATAAATTTCAGGCGCTTGAAAAATTTTTGCTGGAATATATTGATGCAGATAAACTATGCATGAATTATAAAGAACTTAACGAAGCTGCACTTGCTAATGGGGTTAAGTCCAGTTCTGTTAACTCAATAAAGACCTTGTTCTATTACTGGACAATACGCAGTTATATTCAGAAAGAACAGGATTCTGCCACCAATAAGGTAATTATCATTCCTAAAATGAAGCTTGAAACTATTATAGAAAAAAGAACTAAAAGCTATCAAATAGCTGAATTTATCATTCACTATCTGTTTGAAAACAGCCGTTCCAATATAGGAGAAAAAGAAGAAGTGCTGGTGGGATTCTCAATACTGGAGCTCCTTAATGAATACAGAACTCAGCATATTATTTATGATGTTACAGCAAATGATATTGAGGAAGCTTTGCTGTTTCTCTCAAAGATAAACGCTATCAAGCTGGAAGGCGGATTTCTTGTTTTGTACAGCGGAATGAGGCTGAAAAGACTGATATTTGACAACAAAATTAGATATAAGCAGGAAGATTACAGGCAGCTGAACGAGTTTTATAAGCAGAAGATACAGCAGATACATATTGTAGGCGAATATGCAAATATGATGGTGCGCAATTATCACGCAGCACTTCAGTTTGTAAATGATTATTTCCAGATGGATTATAAGAAATTTTTATCCCAGTATTTTTCAGGCGAAAGAGCAGCGCAGATAGAGAGAAACATTACGCCTGCAAAATACGCTCAGCTGTTTGATCCCCTGTCAGAAAGGCAGCTTAATATTATTCGTGATAACTCCTCACAGCATATTGTTGTATCTGCAGGTCCAGGAAGCGGAAAAACACGGGTGCTGGTACATAAGCTGGCTGCTCTGCTTCTTCTGGAAGATGTCAAGCATGAACAGTTACTTATGTTAACATTTTCTCGTGCTGCTGCCATAGAATTTAAACAGAGACTGCGTGAACTTATTAGTAATGCAGCCAATTTCGTAGAGATTAAAACTTTTCACTCATATTGTTTTGATCTGTTAGGAAAGATAGGTAACATTCAGGAGTCAGAGAATATCGTCAAGGATGCGGGCAAACTGATTCGCAGCGGTGACGTTGACCTGGGAAGAATAACGAAAACTGTACTCGTAATTGATGAAGCTCAAGATATGGATTGCTATGAGTTTCAGCTTGTGGAAGCGCTTATGGAATGCAATGAAGATATGAGAGTTATTGCTGTTGGTGATGATGATCAGAATATCTATCAATTCCGTGGTTCTGATTCTAAATATCTTAAAATGCTCATTACAGAACATCAGGCACGGCAATATTCCCTTATTGACAATTACAGAAGCAGCATAAGCATTGTTTCTTTTGCTAACAGATTTGTTAAAGAAATTTCCGACAGAATGAAAGATGAAGATATTGTTTCCATTTCTGAATTTAATGGAGAAACAAAGCTGATAAAGCACAGCAGTAAATACATTGAAACCGCTGTTGCAGATGACATTGCTACATCAAATGCTACAGGAACAACCTGTATTCTTACGAACACCAATCAGGAAGCCTTGATGATAATGGGCGTTCTGAAACAGAGAAACATGCCAGCAAAGCTGATACAATCCATGGACGGGTTTGATATATTTGATATTGCAGAGATACGATTCTTTTTGAAGAAATTGAAGTCGGTAAACGGTGAAATATCTCCTGTCATAAGTGATGAACAGTGGAATCAAGCCATTGAAAGGCTGAAAGAACAGTACGGCAAAAGCGAATGTTTACCGTTGATACTGGATATCCTTACAGTCTTTTCAGAAACCAATAAAAGAAAGTATCGTACAGACCTTGATATATTTCTGCACGAATCCAAAATAGAAGATTTCTATAAAAGTGAACAGGGCGTTATCACGATATCAACAATGCATAAGTCAAAGGGCAGAGAATTTGACAATGTTTTTATGATGCTGAATGAACCGGTTTTAGATACTGACGAAACAAAGCGTAAATTGTATGTAGGCATTACGAGGGCAAAGTCACTTTTGCATATACACTACATCGGTAATGCTTTTGATATGTTTACAGACGCAGCATCTACATATGAGATAGACCTACATTCCTACACAAAGCCTGATGAACTTATAATGCAGTTATCGCACAAAGACGTATACCTTGATTTTTTCAAGGAAAAAAAGCAGCTGATACTGCGTATGCAAAGCGGTATGCATCTCTATGTAAAAGCAAACAAACTTTACGTTCGCAACCGTGAAAAAATGCTGCCTATCTTGCAGTTTTCATCAGCTTGCTATGATAAAATCAAAAAAATAACCGCTGACGGATACAAGCTGTATGATTCCAAAATACGATTTATCTGTGCCTGGAAAGGCAAAGATGATGAAGCGGAAGCTGCTGTTATTCTGCCTGATATTTATTTCAGACTGTGATGATTATTATTAAATTGGTGGTCAATAAACAGTAACAATTTAAATGTTTTTTTGTCGCTACAAATGATTTATCTTAAAACTTCTCGATTTATAAGACTTTTATTAGAATTTTATAAGACTAAATACGATTTTACGAGAAAATTATATTGACAAATTCTAATAAAATGCGTATAATTATATCAAAGAGGTGATAGTAATGCTTGAAAATGAGCTTGTAAATTTGATAAGAAATATACAATCAGTACACAGTGAGAGCAACGCAACAGAGATAAAAGCAGCTAAAAAAGGCTGTCCAAAAGTCAGGGATACACTGTCATCCTTTTCAAATCAGTCGGGTGGAGGTGTTATTATCTTCGGCGTTGATGAGAATGACAGATACAATGTATGCGGAGTTTATGACGCAGCCGACCTTATGAAAAAGGTAGAATCACAATGTCAGGAAATGACGCCGGTAATAAGACCTCTGTTTACAGTTGCCTCATTTGATGGAAAAACTGTTGTATCTGCTGAAATACAGGAGATTGACAATGCAGATAAACCTTGCTTTTACAGCGGTGTGGGCAGACTGAAAGGATCATATATCAGATCGGGTGATGCTGACAGGCTGATGACGGAATATGAAGTATACAGTTATGAAGCATTCAAGAAAAAAATACAGGACGAAATTCGAACTTCCGATAGAGCTGTTACCAAAGATATGCATACCAAAGCATTTGAACTGTATCTTGATATTTTAAAAAGTAAAAAAACAAATCTTGCAGAGTTGTCAAATGATGATCTATGCCGTTTGCAGGGATTTACCAATGAAGGCAAGCCTACTCTTGCAGGACTAATGCTTTTCTCAATCTATCCTCAAGCATTTTTTCCGCAGCTTTGCATAACGGCGGTATCCGTACCTGGAATGGAAATCAGCAGCACAGGCAGCGTTGGCGAAAGATTTATTGACAACAAAAGGCTTGACGGAAATCTCGTTCAGATGCTGAATGATGCTCTACTGTTTGTACGAAAAAATATGAAGACTGCTACTATCATAGATTCAAACACAGGTAAAAGGACTGACAAGACCGAATATCCTGTTATAGCAATCAGGGAGCTTATTCTCAACGCACTTATCCATAGAGATTACAGCATACACACCGATACAGCACCTATAACGATAAGAATGTTCAGCGACCGTTTTGAAATAGAAAACCCAGGTGGGCTTTATGGCAGAATGACGCTTGACAGACTTGGAAAAGTTTCTGCTGATACCAGAAATCCTGCAATTGCCAATGCAATGGAAATACTAGGTGAGACTGAAAACCGTTACAGCGGAATACCTACTATAATAAACGCAATGGAGGAATATGGTCTGCCTGCTCCGAAATTTGAAAGTGACAGAGGCATATTCAAGGTCACGTTGTACAACAGAGTTTCAGAAAATTCTGTCCTTGATTCCAACGAAACAGAAATACTCAGCTTTTGTAAAACACCTAGAAGCAGAAATGAATTAGAAGAGCTTTTCAAAGGCAGAATGACTATTGCTTATGTTATGGAAAAGTACATCAAGCCTATGGTTGTAAGCAATCAAATAGCACTGACTATTCCTGATAAACCCAAAAGCAAGTATCAGAAATATTTTACGGTAAGATAATTGCATACACAACTTCTAATTGCCACAGCATAACAATTGACTACTTATAGCAACTCATAAAAATACACTGACACTTGACAAGTGGTGTAAAATAAAGACCTGCAAATAAAAGTCAAGCCTCAAAGGAGTGAATTTACAGATAATTCATAAACAAAAAATGGTATGACAAAAAGACCGCTTCATAGAAAAAATTTTGAAGCAGCCTGATGTGGATATAAAATCGCAAGTTATTGTGAGTTAAGAACTTGATTCACTTTGGCATAATAAATCCTCAGAAATTTGTTTGCGGCAGCGATCCTGTAAGAGTAATAATGCTTGCCCTCGGAACGCTTTTTATCAATGAACTGATACACGGGTTCGTTTTCAGGTTTATTCAGGATGAATATTTCGGTTATTTGGAAAAGAACTTTTCTCAGTGCTGCAGAGCCACGCTTGGAAATGTGCCGTGAACTGACATAAAGCTGTCCCGACTGATATGGAGGAGCGTCAAGCCCTGCGAAGGCTGTAATTGCACGCCTGTTTCTGAATCGGCGAGTGTCGCCGATCTCAGCCATGAGTTGAGGTCCGTACACCTTTCCAACGCCGTACATTGCCATTACGGTTTCATATTCAGGCAATGAAGAAGCAATTCTGTCCATTTCCTTACGGATAGCAGAAGCTGTTTCGAGAATGGTATTCAACTGAGTTACTGCCTGTGTAATAAGCAGTTTTACGCTGTCATTCAGCGGAAGAACAGCGATAACTGACTTGGCATAAGCATGAATTTCTTCTGCCTTGGAATCAGTGTAATTGTATTTGTTTTTACTGCACCAGCTTTTATATTTCGCTTTGAAAGAAGATAAATACAGCTTAGCAACCGAGTCCCTATGAGGAAAGGATTTAAGAAAATCCACCCACTTCTCATGACCGTCAGACTGTCTTTCGGGAGACGTAAAGAGTTTGTTGATACCCGGAAAAGTAGAATCTGTCAATGAGATAAGGTTGTTTTTCATCATAGTCTGAATTTTGTTGGACTGATTATACTGTCTGTTCAGCAGTTTCAATGTTCTGCGCTGTTCATCGGCAGGAACGTATTCTTCAAGTTCAGTCCAGCGGTCGAGAGCGTAAGAAGCAAGCTTTAATGAGTCCTTCTTGTCGGTCTTGACCTTTCTCAAAGAGTTTCCGCCATAGTCATGAACCAGCAAAGCATTGACTACGGAAACAAATATACCGTTGTTATGGAGAAACTGTGCTATGGGTTCAAAATATGTACCGGTGTACTCCATAACAACCCTTGATTCACCCGGCAGTCCTTTGATCAGCTCTACAAGCTTATTAAGGTCATTGTCGTTATGAATAACATCAAAGGGTGAAGCCACCACTTCTCCGAATGGTCTGAGCACTGCAACTGTGCTTTTGCCTTTGGAAACATCGATACCTACTGCGTTCATTTTCATCACTCCTGTTTGAATTTGTAATCGGATGCCACGCTTTTTCTCATTACCTATTCAATCTGTTGGGTAACACGAACGCACCGATATGGTGGCTCAACCTGCAAAAACGAACACTGCAATGAAAGCATGGATGACAGTCTACAAAACGGGCGCTTTGTCCCAAGGAGGACTCCGTCATTCCAATCACTGCTTTCATTGTAGCTCAGAAATGAGTGCGTGTAAACCATAGCTATAGCAATCCACACAAATAACTCAACACTTGACACAGGTGGTAAAATATAGATAAGAGGTGGTAAAAATGCTCAGTACAGAGGTTCGAGAACTAATGGTAAAAG
>JBJERA010000125.1:0-2218 GCA_051882035.1 Hominimerdicola sp. | reverse complement strand
GCTTTTAGTTGATTTGGCATAAGAATGAGTTGTCAAACAAGCGCAAGTTAATTTTACATAATTACTAGGGCGATCTTTTACAGTATAATAAGCGTAATTTGTAGATGATTTGGTTCTCCAACAATCATTGTTAGTGCCATCACCTGTTTTATTATATACTGTAGTGCATGAATCACTTGTAATAGTGAAATTTTTAGGTACTGATTGTAATATATAATCATTTCCATATGATGGCATATTATCGTTTCCAATAACTAAACCATCTGTATTCCAATATGCAGTAGTATGTGCAACATAGTGATACTTATTTTTAGACGAATCATACCCAACTCTTCCTACCCAAGTAGATAGTGTTAATTTATTATAATTATCACTATCTTCTTTTGAATAAGCAGCATCTGCTTTTAATTCGAATATGTTATTTGAATTATCTTTTTCTATTCTTACTAATTCACCGTTAACTTCTTTAAGAGGTGCTGTAGTGCAACCTATTGCAACAATATCATTGTAATTATCAACATATTTAATTAAATCATTTTCAAATTCAGGATTTTCTTTAATTACTTTTTTTATTTTGTTGATATTATTTCTACCACTACTTTGCTTGAAAATGTTTTTGCTTTTATCAACGGTCATAATAAAATCTTCACCATTACAAATGGAAATATTTATATTTGATAAATCGATACTAGTATGTTCTTCTTCATACTGTGTTTCACTGTTAGTATCTGCTGCAAAAATGGTGAAACAATTATAATTCATTAATATTAAAGTACAAATTATAGATAATATAATTTTATTACTTTTTTTCATCAAAACTACTCCTTGTAAACTATTATTTGTAATTAATTACAATAACAGTTTAACATATAAAGAATAAGTTGTCAATGATTAATTATAAGTTTCCTTTTTAGCCTAAATTATGAACAAGGATTATTATAAATTTTGGCACAAAAAAAGATGATTTCAGTATTAACCTGAAATCATCTTTTTATATTAATTTAAAAAGCTATCTTATCTGAAATATATTCAACCAAATTCTCAATCTTAACTCTTTCCTGCTCCATTGAATCTCTGTCACGAACTGTTATGCAGCCGTCCTCAGCTGTATCAAAGTCATAGGTAATGCAGAATGGAGTACCGATTTCGTCCTGACGGCGGTATCTTTTACCGATTGAACCAGCCTCGTCATAGTCAACGGAGAAATGCTTTGAAAGATTTTCAAAAAGCTCCTCAGCCTGCTCACTGAGCTTCTTTGAAAGAGGAAGAACGCAAGCCTTGAATGGTGCAAGTGCAGGGTGGAAACGCATAACTGTTCTTACATCAGGCTTTTCCTCTGTGCCGATATTTTCCTCATCATAAGCCTCTGTAATAACAGTCAGGAACAATCTTTCAACGCCCAAAGACGGCTCGATAACGTAAGGAACATATCTTTCATTTGTTTCAGGATCAAAGTAATCAAGGCTCTTGCCGCTTGTTTTAATGTGCTGGTTAAGGTCATAGTCGGTTCTGTCCGCAACGCCCCAAAGCTCGCCCCAGCCGAATGGGAACAGATACTCAAAGTCGGTAGTAGCCTTTGAATAGAAGCAAAGCTCTTCTTGTGAATGGTCACGAAGTCTGAGATTTTCTTCCTTAATACCAAGACTTAACAGCCAGTTCTTGCAGAATTCTCTCCAATACTGGAACCATTCAAGGTCAGTACCAGGCTTACAGAAAAATTCAAGCTCCATCTGCTCAAATTCACGAACACGGAAAATAAAGTTACCAGGAGTAATTTCGTTTCTGAAAGACTTACCGATCTGAGCAACACCGAAAGGAACTTTCTTACGGCTTGTTCTCTGAATATTAGCAAAGTTTACAAAAATACCCTGTGCAGTTTCAGGACGAAGATACAGTTCAGACTTAGAATCCTCAGTTACACCCTGGAAAGTCTTGAACATAAGGTTAAACTGACGAATATCAGTAAAGTTTGCCTTTCCGCAGTTAGGGCAGACAATATTTTTTTCCTTGATATAATCCATCATCTGCTGATTTGTCCAGCCTGCAACGTTTGTGCCGTCGAAATCCTCAATAAGATTGTCTGCTCTGTGACGGGTCTTACACTCCTTACAGTCCATAAGAGGGTCGGAAAATCCGCCGATATGACCTGACGCAACCCATGTCTGAGGATTCATAAGAATAGCCGAATCAAGACCTACATTAAGCTTGTTTTCCTGAA
>JBJERA010000124.1:0-9009 GCA_051882035.1 Hominimerdicola sp. | reverse complement strand
GGCTTTGAAAATAAAATTATAAATCCTCCTGCAACGTTTGAAAGGCTGTCTTGAAGTGCAAGACCGATTGCAAGACCTGCTGCACCGATTGTTGTAACAATGGAAGCCATTGGTACTTTTAATGCAGATAATGCCATTACAATTATAATAACCGTCATGACTACGTGGACGATAGATGACAAAAATTTGTGTATTGTGACGTCTATATGTTTCATGTTCAAGCCTTTTGACATAATCTTTAAGACGAGTTTTGTGATAAATGTTCCTAAAATGTAGATGATAATTGCCGCAAGAATGTTGGGCAGATAATCAAGAAATTTGTCTAAAAAACGCTCCATTTATGTGATTTGCTCCTTATAAAAATATAGATTGAACGCTTGATTCAGCTATAAATATTATAGCACATATAAGAATATTTTCAAGCGGTTTATTGAAAAATACTACGTCTATACTAAAATTTAATGCTTTTAACTAAAACAATTTCATATTTCATTATAAAAAGGTTGTGATAAAATAAACAAAATTGTGAAAAAAAAGTGATAAAAGCTCTTGTAATTTGTGTTTGATTATTGTATAATAATATTAGTTTTGTTATATTGAATAGTAAGGAGTAAAACTTATGAATTATTTGCTGTCAGATATTGCTATGACTTTGGCAGGCAAGAGTACAATTCCTGCCGACCAGCGGGATTTGTCTGCGGGAACAGTTGCGTCTGTCGTAATTACGGGTATAGTGGTTGTATTTATTGCACTTATACTATTGATTTTGCTTGTTTCGCTTTACGGAAAAATTTTTGAAAAAATAAATAATAGAAATGCTGCGAAAGCTGCTGCTTTGGCTGAGGCTGATAAAAAAGAGCCTGCACCGGCTGTGACTGCTGCACCTGCCGCACCTGTTATCGAGGACGGTATCGAAGAAGAAACAGTTGCTGTAATTATGGCGGCAATTTCTGCTATGAGTATTACAAGCGGAAAAAATCTCGTTCTGAAAAGTGTAAAAACCGCAAAACCACAGCGTTCAGCGTGGTCGTCTGCGGGTGTTATTGAAAACACAAGACCGTTTTAATTTGTATTTTTGGAAAGGGACGTGATTTTTTAATGTCGATAATTAATTCGTTTTTAGAAACAATGTATTCATTGGCGGTTGATTCTGGTTTTGCCCAGTTCTTCGTTGATGACGGCTGGAAAAACATTGTAATGATTTTAATATCATTCATATTTATGTATCTTGCAATCGCAAAGGGATTTGAGCCATTATTGCTTTTGCCTATTTCATTCGGTATGCTGCTGACAAATCTTCCTAATGCCGACCTTTATCATCCGGAATTATGGGAGTATATTAAAGATACGCATAACATTAATTATGGCAAAATTTTGCAAGAAGGCGGTCTGTTAGACATATTGTATATTGGAGTTAAACTTCAATTATATCCGCCTTTGATTTTTTTGGGAATTGGTTGTATGACTGACTTTGGTCCGCTTATTGCAAGCCCAAAGAGTTTCCTTTTGGGTGCGGCTGCTCAATGTGGAATTTTCTTCACATTTATTGGTGCGGCTGTTCTTGGTATGAGTGCGGCAGAATGTGGTTCTATCGCTATTATTGGCGGTGCTGACGGCCCTACCTCGATTTTCGTTGCATCACAGCTGCTAACTGATAATAGTAAGATTGGCGTAGGCACCATTGCTTTGGCGGCTTATACTTACATGGCTCTTGTTCCTCTTATTCAGCCTCCGATTATGAGAGCACTTACAACTAAGAAAGAGCGTTCCGTTGTAATGGGACAGCTCAGAACTGTTTCAAAAACAGAAAAGGTTATTTTCCCTATTCTGGTAACTTTGATTATTTCGCTCATGATTCCTTCGGCTGCTCCGCTGGTTGGTATGCTTATGTTTGGTAACCTTCTTAAAGAGAGCGGTTGCTGCGACAGATTGGTTAAGACTGCTCAGAACGAGCTTATGAACATTATCACAATTTTCTTGGGCATTACAGTTGGTGCAACTACTCAGGCTGACAAGATTCTGAATTTGGAATTCGGCGAGGTTATGCTTCTCGGTGTAATTGCATTCTCCCTTGGTACTGCTAGCGGTGTTCTGCTTGGTAAGGTTATGTATGTTGTTTCAGGCGGAAAGATTAACCCTCTTATTGGTTCTGCTGGTGTATCCGCAGTTCCAATGGCTGCTCGTGTATCACAGAAGGTTGGTAAGGAAGAAGTTCCTACAAACTATCTCCTCATGCACGCTATGGGTCCAAACGTTGCAGGCGTTATTGGTTCTGCTGTTGCAGCAGGAGTTATGCTTGCTATTGTTAAGTAATTATAAAATTTCAGCGGATATGTTTGACATATCCGCTTTTTTATGAGGTGTATTTATGTCAGAAAGTAAATTTTTTGCTGTGATTTCCCGAATGAAATATATCAACCGTTGGGCTTTAATGAGAAATACAATTAATGAAAATATCAGCGAACATTCCCTTGAAACTGCTTTTATTGCTCATGCCCTTGCTCTTATCAGAAATAAGAGATTTGGAGGAAGTGTCAGTCCCGAAAGATGTGCTTTGCTTGCAATGTTTCATGACACCACTGAAATTATTACGGGAGACCTGCCTACTCCCATAAAGTATTACAGCAAGGAAATTAAGGGTGCTTATGATGAAATTGAGCAAAAAGCCAAGAATACTCTTATTTCTTATCTTCCAGAGGATTTGCAGGAGGAATATGAGCCTCTTTTTATCAGAACAGCGCAGGAGGCGGAGCTTTGGGATTTAGTGAAGGGTGCGGATAAGCTGTCTGCATTGATAAAGTGTATTGAAGAGAGAAAAATGGGAAATTCTGATTTTATTTCTGCTGAAAATGCTACCCTGAAAGCTTTGAATGAAATGGATATCCCCGAAATCAAGGTTTTTCTTGAAGAATTTATTCCTGCATATAATTTAACTCTTGATGAACAGGCTTAAAATTTTTATGTTTTTGCCGCTATTTTGGTTGACAATGAATTGGCATAGTAGTATAATTTTATTGTTAATTATGTTATAGGAGGATTATTTTGAATACATTAATTTCTGCGTCAATTCTCGGCGCTGACCTTTCAAATATAGCTGCCGATATTGAAAAGGCTGAAAAAGCCGGTATCGACTGGATTCATTATGACGTTATGGACGGACTTTTTGTGCCTAACATCACATTTGGAGAACCTTTTCTTAAAAGTATTTCTAAAAAATTGAATATTCCTGTTGATACGCACTTAATGATTACCGACCCGATTCGTGTGATTGACAATTTTGCTGATTTGGGTTCGGAGCTGATAACTTTTCACTATGAGGCTGCCGAAAATTCTCAGGCAGTGATCGATAAGATTCATTCAAGAGGTGTAAAGGCAGGAATTTCTGTTAAGCCTCTTACTCCGATTTTTGAGATTGAAAAGCTTATTCCGCAGGTTGAAATGGTGCTTGTAATGACGGTAAATCCGGGGTTCGGAGGACAGTCGTTCATTCCTGAAACGCTTGAAAAAATCAGGGAAGTTCGTCGTATAATTGATAAGAGCGGTAAAAAAATCTATTTGGAGGTTGACGGCGGAATCAATGCTCAAACTGCTGTTGACTGCCGAAATGCAGGTGCGGACGTACTTGTTTCTGGTTCTTATCTTTTTAATGCAGAGGATATGAAAACTGCTGCTGATTTACTCAGAGGATAATAATTTTTTCTAAGGGATTGCGTGTCAGAAGCTGACCGTATTCCCTTATTTTATTTATGAAAATTTCATCGAGTATGCTGTTTTTTAATTGTGGTTTGCTGAGAATGGTGCTTTTAGCATAATCAAGGCTTAAAATCAGCATATATTCGCCGTTTAGTAGATATAATTCCGCACTGCGGATTTTATTGTTGTAATTTTCGTATACAAATTTTGCAAATTCTATCAGCTTTTTATGCTCAGAAAAACAGCAGCAAGCCTGAGTAATATTTTTACATCGTTTTTTGGGCAAGTTTTCTGTTTCAAAATAAATTGACATAATGCCTGATTTTGTTATAATCACATCAACAATAACTTTTTTGCCTGAGCTTGGGAAAATTCCAAGCTCGTCTATAACCGCAAGAAAGTTAATCAGAAAACTTTCGGCAGTTTCTTTGTCGTTTTTAAAAGTATCGAATGTAATGCCAACCTTATGCAAATCTTCTGCATTTAAAGAAATATTTAGTTTATTATCACTTATTCTGTTAATTTTCAAAATAAAATCCCCTTGTGAGTGTAATATCTGTTACAATATTATACTCACAAAGGGGAATTTTTGTTATTATGCCAGCGAGTCGGAAAGTTCTGCCCATTCGTCCATTTTCTCGTCAAGAGAATTTTTGGCGTCTTCAAGCTGTTTGCATTTTTCACTCATAAGCGAGAAATTTGATGCAATATCAGGGTCGGAAATTTCCTGTTCAAGATTGAAAATAAGAACTTCGGTATCTTCAATTTCTTTTTCCAACTCACGAATGCGGTTACGTTTTTTGGCGTCTAAGGCACGCTGTTCCTTTGAGCGGTAGGCTTTTGCCTTGTTTTCCTTGTATTCTTCAAGCTGTGCCTGCTTTTTAGCCTCTGCCTCAGCCTGTTCTTTTTGTGCCTGAGCTTGACTGACTACTTCGGAGTAAGCGTCAAAATTTCCGTCATAAGAGGTTGTTTTGTCATGCTCAACCTCAACAATTCTTGTTGCAACCTTGTTTAAAAGGTAACGGTCGTGGGACACAAGAATTATCGTACCCTCAAATTCCGCCAATGCGTCTTCAAGAACCTCTTTGGTGTTCATATCAAGGTGGTTGGTCGGTTCGTCAAGTATAAGAACATTTCCATTATTCTGAGCCATTATGGCAAAACAGAGTTTTGCTCTTTCTCCTCCGCTAAGAACCGAAACAGGTTTGAAAACGTCCTCGCCCGTAATGAGAACAGCTCCCAAAGCTTTTCTTGCTTCCAAGTCGGAAAGTTTCGGGTATCTGCGGGTAAGCTCGTCCACAACGGTATTTCGTCTGTCAAGATTTGCGTGTTCCTGGTCGAAATAGGAAGTCTTTACATTATTGCCCCAAAGAATATTTCCGCTTTCATGTGGAATAAGCCCTTGAATAAGCTTTAAAATTGAGGTTTTACCGATACCGTTTGCGCCGATAAGAGCAACGTGTTCCCCTCGCCTTACATGGAGATTAAGGGATTTGATAAGCACCTTTTGTTTCGTATCTTCGCCAACTACAAGAGGGCAGTCGATAACCTGAACAATGTCCTTTGTCGGCTCGGTGGAGTATTCAAGCTTGATTTTAGGCGGTTTGGTGAACATTAACGGCTTTTCGATACGTTCGATTTTATCAAGCGCATGCTGTCTTGATTTTGCCATTTTTGCGGTGGAGGCTCTGGTTTTGTTTCGGACAATGTAGTCCTCCAACTTTGCAATTTCCTTTTGCTGAGCCTCGTATTCTTTAAGCTGTCGCTCGGAATTCATTTTTTTCTGAACAAGATAAGAAGAATAATTGCCTCTGTAAGAAGTCAGTCTACCTTGCTCAATTTCACAAATTCTTGTGCAGATTTTATTGAGAAAATATCTGTCATGAGAAACAATAAGGATTGAGCCTTTATAGCTTTTCAGATAGCCCTCCAACCACATTAAAGTCTGGAAATCCAAATGGTTGGTAGGCTCGTCTAATATAAGCAGGTTAGGTTCTTCAAGGAGTAGCTTTGCAAGGGCAAGACGTGTCTTTTCACCGCCTGAAAGGGTAGAAATAACTCTGTCAATAGAAGTGTCGGCAAAACCCATGCCGTTTAAAATTTGCTTGATTTTTACATCTATTCTGTATCCGTCACGAACCTCAAAATAGGCGGAAAGCCGGGAATACTCATGGCTGATTTTGTCAAGTTCCTCGCCATGGGATTGTGACATCTGCTTTTCAAGAGACTTCATTTTTTCAAGTGTATCAAGCAGTTCGGCAAAAGCTTTGTGCATTTCTTCGTCGATCGTATTGTCGGAATCAAGACCGCTGTTCTGTCTGAGAAACCCGATTGACGCTCCACCTGAAATATTTACGGAACCAAGACCTTCTGCGGTTTTGTCAAAGCTTTCAGAACCAGTGATAATATTCAGCAGAGTAGTCTTTCCGCAGCCATTATTGCCGATAAGACCTATAATTTCATTATTTTCGATAGTGAGATTTATATTCTTTAAAATAGGTACTCCGTTAAAGTATTTATACAAATTTTCGATATTTACAAGCATTAGTTTCTCTCCCGATATAAAATATGTGCGTTATCATTATACTATTAAATAAGAAATATTTCAAGTGTATAAAAATTAACAAGTAGTATTTCAATAAATATTGTAAAAACACCTGACAATTTTAATTTTTGCAAAAATGTTTATAACACTGATATTAATAAATAAGAATATTTTGTGCAATCATACAATCTTTTTATAAAATAAATAAAGTTGTTCAATCACTATTGCATTTTGAGAAATAATTTGTTAAAATTATAATAGGCAATAAAATCGTGATAATTATGGGGTGATTATTTTGACGCATTTTTTTAAGAAATTCATGCATATAGACAACAGCGATAAGGAAATAAAAAACTGTACAAACGGTATGGTCGTGACATTAGACAGCATTCATGACAAGTTTTTTTCTACAAAAATTCTTGGGGACGGCTATGCCGTAATTCCTGATGACAATACTATTTATAGTCCTGTAAACGGGTATATCAAAAGCATAAGTGAAAACGGCTTTGCGGTAACCATTAAATCTGACGACGGGCTTAGTTTACTTATTCATCTAGGTCTTAATCTTAATCCTGATCTGAAAAAAGCTGTAAATCTTGCTGTAAAAGCCGGCGACAAAATTTGTGCAGGAGATATTATCGGTAAGTTTAATTTTTCTGAAATCGGCGATATTGACCCGACAATCTGTGTGATTGTCACTAACAGTCATAAGCTTTCAAGATTTTGTGTGCATACGGGCAAGGCGTTGGCAGTGGATACTGCGGCGTTGGTATATTCTTTATAAGAACCTGTCCACATAGGCATATACGCACGTCTTTTCGGCAAATTTTGCCGCAGACTGCGTTAAAAATGCTTGCCGGGCGCCAGCCCGCCTGCGCATTTTTGCCTTGTCTGCAACAAAATTATGCTCGAAAATCCGCACGCAAATCCTATGTGGACAGGTTCTAATATTACAATTTACAGATATTTCTGCGGCGTATGAAAATACGTCGCTTTTTTTGTATGAAAATCTAAAAAAATTGATAAAACTATGTACTTTTCGATGAATATATGTTATAATGCTCTTATCTGCAAAAATGCGGTGAAAAATATTCCAGAGAGGATTGATGATAGGGTTGGAGCAGAAGCTTTCTTTGTACGGTTTTAATAATCTTACGAAAACTCTCAGCTTTAATATTTATGATGTTTGCTACGCTAAAAGTGAAAGAGAACAGAGGGACTATATTGCTTATATCGACGAGCAGTATAATTCGGAGCGTCTGACGAAAATTTTGTGCGACGTTACTGAAATGATTGGAGCAAGAATACTTAATATTTCCAAGCAGGATTATGAGCCGCAGGGTGCGTCTGTAAACGTGCTTATCGCTGAAAAGGAACTTGACGAGGTTTCTATCGACCCCTCCTGCAATCAGGGAATGCTGACTCAGAGCAAGGATATTCATGCTCATCTTGATAAGAGCCATGTGACGGTTCACACTTTTCCGGAGTATCACCCCGATAACGCAATTTCGACTTTTAGAGTTGATATTGACGTTTCAACCTGCGGAACAATTTCTCCGCTTAATGCGCTGAATTATCTGATAAGCAGTTTTGATTCGGATATTATTACCATTGATTACAGAGTCAGAGGCTTTACAAGAGATGTTTTGGGCAAAAAGTTCTTTATTGACCATAATATCACGTCTATTCAGGAATATATTGACAAAGATACTCTTACTAGATATGACGCTATTGATGTGAATGTTTATCAGTCCAATATTTTTCATACTAAATTGCTTATTAAGGATATTGAACTGCAAAACTATCTTTTCAATAAGGACGTTTATGAGCTTTCTCCAAAGCAAAGACTTGATATTACCGATTCTCTCAGACGTGAAATGATCGAGATTTTCAGCGGTATGAATATATACTAAGTCAATCGTATAAATTCGGTTTTGCCTTGCTTTGCATTTTTCCCGGAAGGTTGTGATAATGTTGAATTTAACTCAGCAAAATGCGCCGATTTATGAAGCGCTTTTGAAGCATATGAAAAACAGAGTTGTGCGTCTTGATGTTCCCGGACACAAGGGCGGAAGAATGAATAAAGAGCTTAGAGATTTTCTCGGTGCTGATTGCCTTAAATGTGATGTAAACTCTATGAAACCGCTGGACAACCTTTGTCATCCTGTTTCGGTTATCAAAGAGGCTGAAAGCCTTGCAGCGGAAGCTTTTGGTGCGAAACATTCTTTTTTTATCGTAAACGGAACAACAGCAGCGGTTCAGACAATGATTTTTACTGCCTGCAAGGCAGGGGATAAGATTATCATGCCGAGAAACGTTCACAGAAGTGCAATTAACGCTCTTGTTGTGTGCGGAGCAATTCCTGTTTATGTAAATCCGGGTACGAACAAGGAACTTGGAATTCCTTTGGGAATGTCTGTGGCAGACGTTGAAAGGGCGATTAAGGAAAATTCTGACGCTAAGGCTGTTCTTATAAATAATCCTACTTATTACGGTATCTGTTCGGACATAAAGAGTATTGTCAAGCTGGCTCATGAGCATGGAATGCTGGCTCTTGCCGACGAGGCTCACGGAACGCATTTTTATTTCGGCGAAAATCTGCCTTGCTCCGCAATGGAGGCTGGGGCGGATATGGCGGCGGTTTCTATTCATAAGACGGGTGGAAGTCTGACTCAGTCGTCGCTTTTGCTGTGCAATAATAATGTTTCTGAGGGTTATGTCAGACAGATCATTAACCTGACTCAGACTACCAGCGGTTCGTATCTGCTTAT
>JBJERA010000123.1:0-2228 GCA_051882035.1 Hominimerdicola sp. | reverse complement strand
CGAAGGAATGATCGGTTTACCAAAACGAACTACAACTCTTTTTCTGAATTTTAATTTACCCTCAAAAGTAATTCCGACCGGAACAACCGGAACCTGTGCCATTGCAGCAATGAGAGCAACTCCGGTTTTTCCTTTTCCAACCTTGCCGTCTTTGGAACGAGTTCCCTCTGGAAAAATAACCAAATTTCGTCCTAGTTCAAGCTTTTCAAAAGCTGTTTCAATCGACTTTGAATCTCCTTTTCCTCTTGTTACAGGAAACGCACCGAATGCAACAATCAGCTTTGTGAAGAACCAATTCTGCTGAAAAAGCTCCTCCTTAGCCATATAAGAAAGCGGAACTCTTGTCGGCAGAGCGATAAAGACAGGATCCTGATAACTGCGATGATTTGAGGCAAAAATATTGCTTCCGTCCTTAGGAATATTATCTGTACCCTCAAAACTAATATTAAAATAAAGATGATAAAGTCCTATAACAATATATCGCAAAATCGTATACCAAAACATTCTGAATTTGCCAAGTTTCTTCCCTTTGGTTACAGGTCTTATCGGAGGAAATTCCTTATGACGGATTTCTTTTTTTTTAGTTTTCTCCACAATAATCTTATAAATCTCTTCAACAGATTCTTCGAGATTCAAATTAGTAGAATCAACCTCGATGGCGTCATCTGCCTTTTTTAGCGGAGCAATTTCACGGTTCATATCGTTGTAGTCACGCTGTTTAATATCCGCCAGAACTTCGTCGTAAGTGGAGTTATCCCCTTTCTCCTGCAACTCCTTGAAACGGCGGTTTGCACGTTCCTCTGCGCTTGCAGTAAGATAAATCTTCACATCAGCATTCGGTAGAACCACAGTACCAATATCTCTGCCGTCCATAATAATATTATTTTCTTTGGCAATATTTTGTTGAAGTTCAAAAAGAAATTCTCTTACCGCAGGTATTGCCGAAACCTTTGACGCTCCCATGGAGATTTCAGGTGTACGGATTTTATCCGAAACATCCTCGCCGTTAAGCATAACGTGCTGTGAACCGTCAATGTAAGTCAGTTTTATGTCAATCTCGTTCAGCATAGGCAATACCTCTGCCTCATTTTCGGGGGTTGCACCATTTGAAATAACAAAATAAGCGATAGAGCGATACATTGCTCCTGTATCCACATAAACATATTCCAATTTCTTGGCAAGTGTTTTAGCTATTGTTGATTTTCCTGCACCTGACGGTCCGTCTAATGCAACATTTATTCCCATAAAATATCACTCCTTTTAAATATGACCAGCACAGCTGTAAGCGGTAGAAAATGCAATCTGCAAATTAAATCCGCCCGTGTATGCATCAACGTCAAGCACTTCTCCGATAAAATATAATCCTTTGCAAAGCTTTGATTCCATTGTTTTCGGATTTATCTGCTCAACGGAAACTCCGCCTCGTGTAACTATCGCCTCGTCAATGGGTCTCATTTTACTGACAGTATAAGTCAGCTTTTTTATTACTTCAACAAGCCTTGTACGCTCCTCACTAGTAATCTGATTTACCTTTTTATCAGGGTCAATTCCGCTCCGCTTTACAATAATAGGAATTATCTTAGCAGGCAGCAGCTTTCCAAGAGAATTTTGAAAATTCCTGTTTGGAAAATCAAGAAAATCCCTGCGAATACGGCTGTCAAGCTGTTCTTGATTAAGTGCGGGCTTTAAATCAATATCAATAAAATAGGTATTATTCTTTAAGTCACCTAAATGAGCAGACGCAGACAAAACCAATGGCCCCGACAAACCAAAATGAGTAAACAGCATTTCTCCAAGCTCCTGAAAAATTGGCTTTGCCGTATCATTTTCACGAAGTGTCAGCGTACAGTTTTTTAGCGAAAGCCCCATAGCAGAGGCACATTCCTGCTGTTCAACCGTAACAATCGGACAAAGGGACGGAATAATCTCTATAACCAAATGACCTGCCGATTTTGCAAGCTTGTATCCGTCGCCGGTTGAACCTGTTTTTGGATAGGATTTTCCGCCGGTCGCAATAATAACCTTTTCTGAATAATAAGAATTATCTCTGCACTTGATACCTTTTATTTCATTATTTTTAATTATCAGACTTTCAGCATCATCATGACAGAATTTTACGCCTGCGTCTTTGCAAGCATTAACAAGCGTATTCACAATTTCCTTAGCACTGTCGCTTACAGGGAAAACTCTGTTCCCTCTTTCAGTCTTTAACTCCACACCAAGACATT
>JBJERA010000122.1:0-9098 GCA_051882035.1 Hominimerdicola sp. | reverse complement strand
ATTAATATTGTTTTATGCAAAAAAACTTGACAGGACAGGCGTATTTTGATATAATAAATAAGCATTCGTATCTAAAGACAGCCGGCGGCGATATGCAGAAGTCCGGCCGAGGAAAGAATAGCAAAGTATAATTGTGACTTTGTATCTCTTTTGTCTTTTGATGAAAGAGATTTTCTTTTTTAGTTTACGTTTTGTAAATTAATACAAAGAGGTGAAAGTAAAATGCCAAGTGAAAAGGTTTTGCTCGCAAAGCAGAAGAGAGTTGAGGAGCTTACAGAGCTTTTCAAGAATTCCGCTTCTGGTGTAATCGTTGATTACAAGGGTATCACAGTTGAGGAGGATACTAAACTCAGAAAAGAGCTTAGAGAGGCTGGAATCAACTATTTCGTAGAGAAGAACACTATTCTCAGATTTGCTCTTAAAAATGCAGGTCTTGACGGCTTGACAGATGTTCTCGAAGGAACAAGTGCTATCGCTGTTTCTAACGACGACCAGACTGCTCCTGCAAGAATTCTCGGTAAGTTTTCTGAGGATTGCAACGGTGAAAAGTTCTTCCTTAAAGCTGGTTACATCGGTGAAGAAATTTATGATGAAAACGGTGTTAAGGCTCTTTCCAAGATTCCTTCAAGAGACGTGCTTCTTGCACAGCTCGTTGGTTCTCTCCAGGGACCTCTTACAAAGCTTGCCGCTACACTCAAAGCTGTTGCAGACAAGAACGGCGACGCTGCTTAATTTCAGCGTAATTATTTACGGATTTAATCCGAAACTAAAATTCTATTATTAAAGGAGATTATTATCATGGCTTCAGAGAAGATTACTAAATTTGTAGAAGATATTAAGACTCTTTCAGTTCTCGAGCTTTCTGAGCTTGTAGACGCTATTCAGGAAGAGTTCGGTGTTACAGCTGCTATCGCTGCTGGTCCAGCTGCTGGTGCTGCTGCTGGCGGTGCTGCTGAGGAGAAGACAGAGTTCGATGTAATTCTTGCTTCATTCGGTGACGCTAAGATGGCTGTTATCAAGGCTGTTAAGGAAGCAACAGGTCTTGGTCTTAAAGAGTCTAAGGAAATCGTTGAAGGCGCTCCTAAGGCTATTAAGGAAGGCGTTGCTAAGGCAGAGGCTGAGGAGCTCAAGGCTAAGCTCGAGGCTGCTGGTGCTACTATTGAACTCAAGTAATTTTAATATTGCTTAATTAAAGCGGACGGGTTTTCCCGTCCGCTTTTTTATGTACCGCTGTTTTCAACAATTTCAAAAATTCCGCTGTCTTCTGCCTTGATAACCTTTTCTCCGTCAAGCACATAGCATGGGCTATCCCCGTCAAGAAATTCGCCTTTTATAAATCTTGCGCTTGCATCGCTGTTCAGATTCGGTGCAGGCTGAATTTTTTCATTTTCAACCTCGCAAAAGCCTTCGATAAAATCCGCTATAAGTCCCACGGGTTTTTCACCGTTTGTAATAATTATACAATCCCTGTCGGTAAGCTCTTTGACTTCATAATTAAATCTTCGTCTCAGGTCGATAACAGGCACAATTTGTTCTTCGTTCACAATCGTACCAAGAACATATTCGGGAAAATCAGGAATAGGCTGAGGCTTTTCGCCAGCGGTAATAATTTTTATATCGGCAAATTCAAGGGAAAATTTCCTCTTGCATACCTCGAAAATCAAATATTTTTCACCAGCCATTTTCTCACCTCTATACAAATGAAAGCTTTTTAAGCTCCGTCACAATCTCTTCTATGCTGCATTGCTTTATTACTGCACCTGCGTCATAGGCTGATTTCGGCATACCATAAACTACACAGCTTTCTTCATTCTGCCCAATGGTGTATCCTCCCATTCGCCTCATGTTCAGCATTCCTTTGGTTCCGTCGGAACCCATACCCGTGAGAATTACACCTACTGCATTGCTTTTTACTGAATAAGCCACAGAATCAAAAAATACGTCTACTGACGGACAATGTCCCGAAACTTTTACGCCCTGCTCAGAGGTAACAAAATACCCATTCTTGTCAGAAAAAACTCTCATATGTTTTCCTCCTGCGCCAATAATGACCTGACCAGGATGAAGATAAATTCCGCTTTGAGCCTCAATAACCTCAAAATCAGTCATTTCGTTAAGCTGTTTGGCATAAAGCGCCGTATAAACCTCCGGCATATGCAATACAGCCAGTATAGGAGGCATATTTTTTGGCAGCTGCCTGATAATTTCACGAAGAGTTTCAGTGCTTCCCGTTGAGCCGCCTATGGCAATCACCCTGCTGCATTGAAAGTTTATGTGCTGTACTGCATTTGATTCCACAAGCTTAATAGCTCTGTCTGCGCTTTCCGTAAGACGCTTTACAAAGCGT
The DNA here is from genome assembly GCA_051882035.1 of Hominimerdicola sp. GTDB lineage: Bacteria > Bacillota > Clostridia > Oscillospirales > Ruminococcaceae > Hominimerdicola. Next base: position 6,751 of record JBJERA010000122.1, on the reverse strand, counting down.
TCTTCTGCAAGGTTTTCAGGTTTGGTAATAACGTCCATAGCCCCTGCGCTCATCATCTGGAATTTTACTCCGTGCCGTGAAGAACAAACTATCACAGGCTTTGAATATTTTGGAATAAGCTTTGATAAATACTCTGCCATATTTTCGTTATTGCTGCTGTCCATGTCAAGAATTATTATTTTAGGGTCAAAGCTTGCCGTACTTTCTCGTCCTACCATATATGAACAGGATATAATTTCAGGCGAGGGAATAATGTTTGCCGATAAAATATTTTTTATTCCTGCGGTAAACTCCTTGCTATCGGAAATTATTAAAATACGAATACTTTCAGGCATAATTATTCACCTCCAATCTTGCGGTAAACTGCCGGAGCGGTTTTCTGATACTTTAAATTATTAACCGACTCTGCGTGTCCTATGTACAAAAATCCGCCGTCAACGGTTGCGTCATAAAATTTATTGCAGAGTTCCGTTCTTGTTTCATCGTCAAAATATATCATAACATTTCTGCAAACAATCAAATCAAATGGCTTTTTAAAAGGAATCCTGTCCATAAGATTATGATATTTGAAAATAACATTTTCTCTGATAATTTCTTTTACTTTGTAATAATTATTTCCCAAATCCATAAAGTATTTGTCTTTATCGGAGTTCGAAAGGTGGCAGACTTCCTCCTCGCTGTAAATTCCGTCTGAGGCTTTTCTCAAAGCATTAAATGAAATATCCGTAGCAAGAATTTTTAAATCCCAGTCCTTTTTCCTTCGTCCGAAATATTCGTTAAGACACATGGCAAGATTATAAGCCTCATTTCCGTAGGAACAGCCTGCGCTCCATATTCTCAAATCATGGTCTTTGACATTTTCTTCTGCCCAGGGAAGAAAAACTTCTGTAAAATGCTTGAAATGGTCTGCCTCTCGCATGAAATAGGTATAGTTGGTGGTCAGCTTGTTGATAAGATTTGCCATTTCATTTTGCTCAGAATGGCTGTAAAGTGTTTCAAGATATTCGTGGAAGTCATAATAACCCTTTTCTTCAAGATAATTAGTTAGCCTTGCCTCAACCATAGCTTTTCTTGAAAAAAGATTAAGACCGTACTTATTTTTTATAATTCCGGCAAGCTTTTGAAAATCATAATCATTGATACTAAGCAAATCATCACACCCTTTATCCTTTTGCTGTAAACCAGCTTTCTCCCTCATGAACGTCGGCTGTTAATGGAACGGCAAGCTTTGCGGCATTCTCCATTTCCTCTTTCAAAAGTCTGGCAGCCTTGTCCTTATCCTCAATAGCCGACTCAATAATAAGTTCGTCGTGAACCTGTAAAATAAGCCTTGCATTAAGCTTTTCCTTTTTAATGCGGTTGTAAACCTTTACCATTGCAATTTTGATGATATCTGCCGCCGCACCCTGAATAGGAGCATTCATAGCGGCTCTTTTTCCGAAGGCTTGCAGCATTTTATTCTTAGCAGAAAGCTCGGGGATATATCTTCTTCTGCCGAAAATAGTAGTAACATAGCCGTTTTTAACGCCGTTTTCAACAACCTCGTCCATAAACTCCGAAACCTTCGGGAAGTTGTCAAGATAGCTTTGAATATATTTTTTAGCCTCCGCAACAGAAACTCCAATATCCTTTGAAAGAGAAAATGCTCCTATACCGTAAATAATTCCGAAATTTACAGCCTTAGCCGCACTTCTCATTTCAGGAGCGACAAAATCTTCGGGAATACCGAAAACCTGAGCCGCAGTAGAGGTATGAATATCTTTTCCGCTGGTGAAAGCCTCCTGCATATTTTCATCACCGCATACAGACGCAAGCACTCTAAGTTCAATCTGACTGTAATCGGCGTCAAGCAGAGTATAGCTATCATCGGCAATAAAAAATTTTCTCATATTTCTGCCGATTTCTTTTCTTACGGGAATATTCTGCATATTAGGCTCTGTGGAAGAAATTCTGCCTGTTCTTGTTTCAGTCTGTTTGAAAACGCTGTGAACACGTCCGTCAGGCTTTACTACCTTTAAAAGTCCGTCAACATAGGTTGAATTAAGCTTTGTCAGCGTTCTGTACTCAATAATCAGCGGAACGATAGGGTGCTTGTCAATAAGCGATTCAAGAACCTCCGCATTGGTGGAATATCCCGACTTAGTTTTCTTTTTCGCAGGAAGTCCCAGCTTTTCAAAAAGCACTTCTCCAAGCTGTTTTGTGGAGGCGATATTAAATTCTTCACCTGCATACTCATAAATCTGGGAAGTAAGCAGATTTATCTGCTCTTTAAGCTGTTCGCCAAAGGACTTTATTCCCTCAATATCAGCTTTTACTCCGTAAAATTCCATAGATGCAAGAACCTCGCACAGCGGAAGTTCTATTTCATAATAAAGCTTGTCCATTTCAGTTTCGGCAAGCTGTTTTTTAAGATTTTCAGCCAATGGAGCAACCGAACAAACATCTGCATTTTCGCCCATGTCGGAACGATAGCTTACGTTATAGGAAAGACAAAGATTTTCAACAGTATATTCACTTGACTGAGAATTTAAAAGATATCCTGCCAAATCGCAGCAGAAAATCAGATTTTTAAGCTCCGTACCATGCTCGAAAGCGTATCTATAAGCTGTTTTGCCCTCAAAGGTTTGCTTTTTGCAAGGTGATTTCATAAACTCTGAAATAAGCTTTTCATCATCTGATGTATAAACAGTATTTTCAGCAAGCACCCAAATTTCACCTTGACAGAAAATAAACTGCACTTCTTTTTCTTCGGTAAACTCAGAAATAACATCGCCTGAAAGAGCCTTTACCTCATATTGCGGCAAATCCGCAAGTTTTAGTTTACGCTCTGCAATGTCTTCGGAGTTTTCAGCACTTTTTCCCGTCAGACCAAGTCTGTCCATAAGTCTTAGCATTTCAAGGTCGGACAAAAGCTTTGCGGTTTTATCTTTGTCAATTTCACCGATTCTGTAAGACTCGATATTTTTTTCAATAGGCGCTTCAAGACAGATTTCTGCAAGAAAACGGCTGTCGATGGCGTCCTGATGACCGCTTTCAAGCTTTGCTCTCACTGATTTTGTCAAGGTCAAATCAGGCAGATTTTCATAAAGCTTTTCAACTGAGCCGTTTTCCTTGATAAGTGCAAGAGCGGTTTTCTCACCGATTCCCTTTACTCCCGAAATATTGTCGGAATTATCTCCCATAAGAGCCTTGACCTCAATCATCTGTCGGGGAGAAACGCCGTATTCTTCCATAATTCTATCGGGAGTATAGATTTTTGTTTCCTTAGTTGTGGCAAGACGGACGGTTACATTTTCAGACACAAGCTGAAAGCTGTCACGGTCGCCCGTAAGAATATAGCACTCGTTTCCGCTGTCGGCAGAGGCTTTTGAAAGAGTTCCCAAAATATCGTCCGCCTCGTAGCCCTCACACTCAACGATTTTAATACCCATATCCTGCAAAAGTTCTTTTATAACAGGCATTTGCTGAGCAAGTTCCTCAGGCATGCCCTTACGGTTAGCCTTATAGGCGGCGTTTGCCTTATGACGAAATGTAGGAGCTTTCAAGTCAAAAGCAACGGCAACGCAGTCAGGCTTAACCTCTCCGATTTCTTTAAGATAAATATTCATAAATCCGGTCAGAGCGTTTGTAAACTGCCCCTTTGAATTTGACAGAACCCTTATTCCGTAAAACGCACGGTTCATTATGCTGTTTCCGTCTATTGCTAATAATTTCATATTTTTGCTCCTATTCAAAATTGTATATTATTAAGGCAATACCGCACAACTATTGTGTGCGGATAACGCAGAAAATTTTTCGTCAGATTGTATAGAAACGACGCAGGAATACTTGCGTATTTCAAGGAGTTTCTGTGCAAGATGACGGAAAATTGGCAAGTTAGACGTGCACAAAGCCGTTAGGCGGTAGTTGTGCGGTGTTGCCTTAATCATTTGTAGGGTTTAAAACGTCGATTTCCCATGCCAACGGATTGTTATGAATGTAATTTGAAAAAAGCTGCAACTCTTTTTCATTTCTTATAATATGGTCGTGATAGGAACGCTGAAAAATATTATACCTGATTCCGCAAATCTCAAAATAATTAAAATTCTTTAAAATACCAATGTAACGCTTTTGGAATCACTTTATGCAAGCCTATTTTCTTGCACCCACCGGGTGAAAAATTTAATACTTACAGAATGTCTATTTTACGTCGATGTTTCGGTGTTTATTAGCGTTTTTTTCAGTTGTGAACTTTGCGGAATCAGGTTATATCCAAATTCCTTATTGACAAATCTTTTTAATGTTGAAACAATCTGAGGAACAACCGCATTTGTAGGGGACGGCGTCCTCGACGTCCCTATTCTATGTAAATCGTCGTTTTTTATTTTCAAAATAAAATGAATATGATTAGGCATAATTACATATTGCAAAATACGAACATGAGAATATGTTTGATTTATATTATAAATATATTTTTTTGTGGTTTTTCCATATTCAGATAAATGAACTTTACCTATATCACAGGCACAACATAACGGGACGTCGAGGACGCCGTCCCCTACATCTGTTGACCATAAAATTTCTTTTCTTTTTTTCGTACATATCGTCACAAAATACAAACCATTCTGCGAATAATCATAATCCTTTAATCTTATTCGTTTCCTCTTCGGCAAATCCATATTTATTCCGAAATCTTATCCAGCGACAGCGTTGCAATTCCATTCAGACTTTCGTCAGCCCTTTTTCCTGCAAGAAAATCATAATATCCCTGACAGGCTATCATCGCTCCATTATCTCCGCAGTATTTGAACTCAGGCATATAAAGCTTATATCCTCTTTCGCCGCAGGCTTTTTCCATAGCCGTTCTTACTCCGGAATTTGTCGAAACACCGCCTGCGACGGCTATTGTTTTGTAGCCAAAATTGTCCGCTGCAAGCATAGCTTTTTCCACAAGAATATCCGAAATTGTTTTTTGAAAACTTGCCGCCATATCCTCACGATTTATGCTTTCGCCCTTTTGCTCGGCATTGTGGACGGTGTTTATTACCGCCGTTTTCAGTCCCGAAAAAGAAAAATCATACTCGCTGCCCTGAACCTTTGGCTTAGGCAGTTTATAAGCCTGCGGATTTCCCGATTTTGCCGCATTGTCAATAAATTTTCCGCCGGGATATTCGTAACCCAGAGTTCTCGCCGCCTTGTCGAAACATTCTCCTGCGGCATCGTCCCTTGTTCTGCCTATTACATGATATTTAGTATAGTCAAGAACTTCCACAATATGTGAATGACCTCCCGAAACCACAAGACACAGATATGGCGGTTTCAAATCGGGGTGAGAAAGATAATTCGCCGCAATATGTCCTGCGATATGGTGAACAGGCACAAGAGGTTTTTCTGCCGACATTGCAAGGCCTTTTGCAAAGCTTACTCCCACAAGCAACGCACCGATTAATCCCGGAGCATAAGTAACAGCTACTGCATCAATATCGTCAAGAGTACAGCCAGCCTCATCAAGAGCGGCTTTTGTTACCCATGAAATATTCTCCGCATGACGTCGTGAGGCAATTTCCGGCACAACTCCGCCGTAAAGCCTGTGTTCGTCAATCTGACTTGCCACAATATTTGAAAGTACGATTTTTCCGTCCTCGACTACCGAACAAGCAGTTTCGTCGCAGGAACTTTCTATTCCTAAGATCTTCATATTTTACTCTCCTGAAATTTATATTTAAAACATTATAGAATTTTTTCTGCTATGTGCAGATTTAAATTCGATTTTTCTATTTTCAGTAAATCAAGTTTCTTTTCAACTCCGCCTGCATATCCTGTTAAACTGCCATTTTTGCCAATCACTCTGTGGCAGGGTATTATTATTAAAATTGGATTTTTCCCCACAGCACCGCCAACAGCCTGCGCAGACATGGACTTTTTGTTCATTATTTTTGCAGCTTTATCTGCAAGCTCGCCGTAAGTAACCGTTTTTCCGTAAGGAATTTCGCAAAGCAGCTTCCAAATCAATTTCTGAAAATCGCTGCCGTTGGGATTTAAAGATATTTCCCCAATATGCGGTTTCTCGCCGGAAAAGTATCTGTGAAGCCAACGCTTTGTATCCCAAAGAATTTTCACATTGCCTTTATCAGAAATGTCGTTGTCCGAAATTCTCAAAGGGCATTTCATTCCCTCTAACCATACACCTATTAATTCTGTTTCATTGCTCATAAGTATAAGCTTTCCTATGGGAGAGTTGTAATTTGTTCTGTAAAGCATAAAAAACCTCATATAAAAATAAAGTAAGCAAACACTTTAATCATCCATTGAATAAATTCTCTTTAATTCATCAGACATTTCTCCGTTTTCGTCTTGTATGTATAATTGCGGTTCAACCTGCAAAAATGCGTTTCCTCCTTTTCTGCCCTCAACAAGAACAAGCCAGGGTGCAGTCTGTGGATTTTTCGATACAAACCGCACTCTTTTTGGCTCGATTCCACTTGAACGCATTGACACCATTATGTCACAAAGCCGTTCAGGTCTGTTGCATATACAAAGCCGTCCGCCGAATTTAAGATTTTTCTTTGCCGCCACGCATACGTCATCAATGGTACACATCATCTCATGCCTTGCGATAGATACCGCCTGACTGTCATTTTTAGCACCAGTCCCGCTGATTTTGTAGGGCGGATTGCAGGTTATAAGGTCAAGCTCTTTTTCTGACTTGTAAGCTTTTAAATCTCCTAAAACCGCAGTGATATTGGTTATTTCAGATTTTTCGATAGAAATT
>JBJERA010000121.1:0-9102 GCA_051882035.1 Hominimerdicola sp. | reverse complement strand
CATAGGCTTGTGTTTTAATCCGCAAACCGCCTGCATTTCTGGAATATGCTTATGACTCTGAGTAAGCGCATACTGACGAGGGGAGTACATTTCCTCGGTCTTGTCAGCACTTTCCATTACGGAAATCATCTTCTTTCCCGCACCGCTGTAACCGGATACAGCATGACAGGTCAAAGGATAATCCTCAGGCAAAACTCCTGCCTTTACCAAAGGATATACAAGAGAAATAAATCCGCTTGCATAACAGCCTGGATTTGCAACTCTTTTGGAATTTCTGATATTCTCTCGGTGCTTTTCGGAAAGCTCAGGAAAACCGTAATCCCATGCAGGATTTGTTCTGTGAGCGGTTGAAGCGTCGATTATTCTTACGTCAGGATTTGTGCAAAGGCTTACAGCCTCCTTAGCCGCCGCATCAGGCAGGCAAAGAAAAGTAAAATCGGAACTGTTAATAAGCTTTGCTCTCTCTGCGGAATCTTTTCTTTTATCCTCATCAATCAAAAGAATTTCAAGGTCATTACGGTTCTGAAATCTTTCAAAAATTTTCAAACCAGTAGTTCCTTCTTTTCCGTCTATAAAAATTTTGGTTTTCATATTAAAATTGTCCTTTCAAGCAACTGAAAAAAATCAGTCGTCGAGAATTTTTTTGTATTTTTTATCCTCATTCAGCTTTTTCCTGCGGCGTTCTTCCTTTGCAGCATCAATAGCAATTTGGTCAGCAAAACAGCTTCCTATTCCCGAACCGAAAACCGTGCAAAGAATAGTTGTCACAATAATATTCGGAGTAATCGAATTAAAATTAGCAACAAGAAAATATTCCGCTGTAACAGTCAGTATCATTGCCACAGGCACATACCATACAAGTCCATTTCTCTTAGCAAACATAAAGCAAAGCACAAGCGTGAGTATCGGGTATATAATCATGAAACAAAACATAAAAGACAGAATACTCACCCATACATAATTCGCCAGCACAAAAAGCAGGTTAGTCATTACTGCCCATATCACAAGGAACAGTACCGATGCCAAAATAGGATTTTCATTTATTTTAAGAAATTTTTGTTTTAACATATTCAATCTGAGCCTTTACTGATTCAGGAGCAGGACCGCCTGCGGCTTTTCTCTGCATTACGCAGGTTTCAAGACTGATAGCCTCGTAAACGTCCTCGTCGAAACTATCCGAAAGCTTTTTATATTCTTCCAAAGGCAATGTTTCAAGCGTACAGTTCTTTTCAATGCAGGTATGAACCAGCGTTCCCGTAATTTTGTAAGCGTCTCTGAAAGGCATACCTTTTTTTACAAGGTAATCTGCACAGTCGGTAGCATTGATAAATCCCTTAGCCGCCGCATTGCGCATATTTTCAGGAATAACTGTCATTGTTGCAAGCATCGGGTCAAAGGTTTTAAGACAAAGCTTAACTGTATCAACAGCATCGAAAACAGCCTCTTTATCCTCCTGCATATCCTTATTGTATGCAAGTGAAAGTCCCTTCATCATGGTGAGCAGGGTCATAAGGTCGCCGTAAACTCTGCCTGTCTTACCTCTGATAAGCTCAGTAACATCAGGGTTTTTTTTCTGAGGCATAATAGAAGAACCTGTAGCGTAAGCGTCGTCAAGTTCAATAAACTTGAACTCCCATGAACACCAGAGAATAATTTCTTCAGAGAAACGTGAAAGGTGCATCATAAGCACAGAAATTGCCGAGCAAAGCTCAATGCAGAAATCTCTGTCGGAAACACCGTCAAGAGAATTTTGAGTAATTTCGTCAAAACCAAGCAAATCGCATACTCTCTGTCGGTCAATGGGATAGGTTGTGGAAGCAAGAGCGCCGCTGCCCAACGGCATAACATTCATTCTCTTGTAGCAATCCTCAAATCTGCCAATATCTCTCAAAAGCATATTGGCATAAGCCATAAGATGATGAGCAAAAGTTATAGGCTGCGCTCTCTGCAAATGAGTATATCCCGGCATTACAGTAGTAAGATTTTTCTCCGCAATGCTGATAATGGTATTTATAAGCTGTTTAATCATCGGAATAATTTCCTTGACCTCAGCCTTTAAAGTCATTCTTATATCAAGTGCCACCTGGTCATTTCTCGACCTTGCCGTATGAAGTCTTTTACCTGTATCACTAAGTCTTTTGGTAAGCTCAGCCTCTACGAACATATGAACGTCCTCAGCTGTTGGGTCAAATTCAAGTCTGCCCTCATTAATGTCTGCAAGAATTTCTCTGAGTCCACTCACAATGCGCTCGCTTTCGGCTTTATCAATAATACCGCATTCGCCCAGCATGGTAGCATGAGCGATAGAACCCTCAATATCATAAGGGTACATTCTTGCATCAAAGGAAATGGACGAATTGAAATCATTAACCCTTTCATCAACTTCCTTTGTAAATCTTCCGGCCCACATTTTATTTGCCATGTTTACCAATCCTTTCAAGAAAAATGCAGGGGCAAAATAACCCTATTAAACATAAGGTTATCCTGCCCGAACAAATTTTTTAGCTTCTTATTTATTGTGTTCCTTTTCTTCATGCTGTTCCAACAGTTTCTGAATATCAATTCCGTTGATTTTCATACCGTCAATTTTACAGTCATTGATTTCAACGTTGGAGAGGTCGCAATGAATAAACTGAGAATTTTTCAAGTCCGGGTTTTTGAATTCAACATTATTCATGATTGAACAACCAAATCTTGAATTACTCAGATTAACTCCCAAAAACTTGGAGTTGATCATATAAATGTCTGTGAAAGTACCGTCAGTCATGCTGATATTATCAAACTTAACATCGTCCATATTAACATCGTTGAAAATGGCTTCTTTCAGATTAACATTGTTAAAAGTTGCCTTGCCAAGATTAACATCCTCAAAAGAAGAGTTAGGCAGGCTGTCATAAGAAATCTCAACCTTTTTATCTATTGCAGGTTCAAAAATGCTGTTATTATCTGACATATTAAAACCTCCCTCAATAGTTTTCTATGTCTTACTTGTTATTTCTTTTCTGGTCAAGCTTAGCCTTAACATGAATCGGAAGACCAAAGAGATTGATAAATCCTTCTGCGTCAGCCTGATTGTAAACATCGTCCTCATCAAATGTAGCAACTTCCTCATCATAAAGAGTATATGGAGAAGTAACGCCTGCATTAATAATGTTGCCCTTATAAAGTTTAAGCTTAACATCACCGGTAACAGTTTTCTGTGTTTCGCTAACAAAAGCGCTCATAGCCTCACGGAGAGGAGTAAACCACTGACCATTGTAAACAATATCAGCAAACTTAATGCTGAGATACTGCTTAACTCTTGCAGTTTCCTTATCGAGAGTAATTGTTTCAAGAACCTCGTGAGCTCTGTAAAGAATAGCTCCGCCCGGAGTTTCATAAACACCTCTTGACTTCATACCAACAAGACGGTTTTCAACCAAGTCAGAGATACCGATACCATTAGCACCGCCAAGTTCATTAAGCTTAGTAACAAGCTCCTTACCGTTCATCTCAACTCCGTCAACAGAAGTTGGAACACCTTTTTCAAAGTGAATTGTTACATAAGTTGGCTTGTCAGGAGCCATAATTGGTGAAACGCCCAATTCAAGGAAGCCTTCCTTCTCATACTGCGGCTCGTTAGCAGGATTTTCAAGGTCAAGACCTTCGTGAGAAAGGTGCCAAATATTCTTATCCTTAGAGTAGTTAGTTTCTCTGTTAATTTTCAATGGAATGTTGTGAGCCTCAGCGTACTCAATCTCCTGTTCTCTGGACTTAATGTCCCAGATTCTCCAAGGAGCGATAATCTCCATATCAGGAGCGAAAGCCTTTATAGCAAGCTCAAATCTTACCTGGTCGTTACCCTTACCTGTGCAGCCGTGGCAGATAGCGTCAGCGCCTTCTTTAATTGCGATTTCAGCAATTCTCTTAGCAATGATAGGACGAGCAAAAGAAGTACCGAGAAGATACTGATTCTCATAAACAGCACCGGCCTGAACAGTAGGATAAACGTAATCCTCAACAAACTCCTCAGTCAAATCTTCAATGTAAAGCTTTGAAGCACCGGTCTTAATAGCCTTTTCTTCAAGACCGTCAAGCTCAGCACCCTGTCCAACGTCAGCAGAAACAGCGATTACTTCACAGTTATTATAATTTTCTTTCAGCCACGGAATGATAATAGAAGTATCAAGTCCGCCTGAATAAGCGAGAACAACCTTTTTGATTTCCTTAGCCATAACATATTCCTCCAAAAAATATTAATTTTAGGCACAAGCCCTTATAAAAGATGCATTAATAATATTATACACCTTTATACGGCATTGTCAAGGGGTTTTGCATATTTTTCTTATAAATATACATGGTTTTTAACATTTTTATGTATATTTATGCTTTTTATGCAAGAAAATATACATCGAGGCTAATAAACGTGAAAAATTTCCGAAAAAACTTTCCTCCGTTTACAACACCTTTTATAATTATACCATATAAGTGCAGAAAATGCAACAAAAAAACGGTTGATTTTTATTGTAATTTGAGGTATAATTTTAATGTATGATGAATATAATCAATAGCTGATTAAATTCTAATCGAAAGGCGGTATTTTAAATGAGCAATACTATGGAAAAACTAGGATTTAAGAAAGTGGAGCCTTCTGAACTTGATAAGCTTGACTTAAACCCATTTAAGAAAATCGGAAAGGAATGGTTTCTTGTTACAGCAGGAGATGAATCAGGCTGGAATACGATGACGGCAAGCTGGGGATTTGCAGGCGTAATGTGGGGTAAAAATACATTTACAACAGTTCTTCGCCCACAAAGATATACAAAGGAATTTGTTGATAAGAGCGAATATTTCACAATTTCTTTCTTCGGCGAGGAATATAAGCAGGCATTGTCATTCTGCGGTGCACACAGCGGAAGAGATTGCGACAAACAGAAAGAAACAGGCTTAACCCCTGTATTTACCGACGGAACAACGGCTCTGGCAGAGGCAAGCATGGTTCTTGTATGCAAGAAAGCATACGTTCAGCCAATGGAACCTGAATTTTTCGTTGACAAGGGAAATGATGAAAAATGGTATCAGAACAAAGACTATCATGTTCAGTATATCGGTGAAATTGTAACTTGTTATACAAAATAATATATGACAAACACCTTCGGGAATTTTTTCTCGAAGGTGTTTGTTTTTTGATGCAGCTATTAATTCTGACGATAATCTTTCAGGAAATCCTTTAATGCTTCCATTGAAGTTTTCAAATCGTCCATTTCAGGCAGATATACAATTCTGAAATGGTCAGGCTGTTCCCAGTGAAAACCTCCGCCGTGAACCAGAAGGATTTTCTTTTCTCTAAGAAAATCAAGAACAAACTGTTCGTCATTGGTGATATTGAATTTTTTAGCGTCGATTTTCGGGAATATGTAGAAAGCTGCCTTTGGTTTAACTGCGGAAATACCGTCAATTTCATTTAACGCATTATAAATATACTCTCTCTGCTCATAAATTCTTCCCTTTGGCAGAAGAAGTTTGTCAGGTTTGGTATAATCATTCAAAGCCTGCTTGATAATATATTGTGACGGAACATTGGAGCAAAGTCGCATTGAGGAAAGCATATTAAGTCCCTCAATATAGCTTTTTACATAGGATTTGTCACCGCTGAGAACCATCCAGCCCGTTCTGAAACCTGCAACCATGTGGGATTTTGACAATCCATTGAATGTCACGCAAAAAAGGTCGGGACAAAGTGATGCGATTGAAGTATGCTCAACGCCGTCCATAAGAAGTCTGTCATAGATTTCGTCGGAAAAAATAATAAGACCATGCTTTCTTGCAAGCTCGCAAATCTGCAAAAGAATTTCCTTTGGATAAACAGCACCCGTAGGATTGTTAGGATTGATAATAACCAAAGCTTTTGTTTTATCGGTTATTTTCTTTTCCATATCGGAAATGTCAGGATACCAGTCAGCACTTTCATCACAGATATAATGCACAGCATTTCCCCCTGCAAGAGTTACCGCAGCTGTCCAAAGCGGATAGTCGGGAGCAGGTACAAGAACTTCGTCGCCATTGTCAAGAAGACCTTGCATAACCATTACGATAAGCTCAGAAACACCGTTTCCTGTATAAATATCATTGGTACTTTCAACAGGAATACCTTTATAATGACTGTAATCTATAATAGCTTGTCTTGCGTCAGCAATACCCTTTGAGTCGGAATAACCCTGAGCATTACGAAGATTTTCAGTCATTTCTCTGATAATTTCATCAGGAGCGTTAAAATTAAAAGGTGCAGGATTTCCGATATTAAGTTTCAGAATTTTTGTTCCCTCGGCAATCATTTTGTTAGCCTCGTCCATAACAGGTCCTCTTATATCATAACAAACATTGTTCAGCTTGCTGCTTTTCAAAATATTTTTCATAAAATCGCCCAAATGTATTGCTAATTAATGGGCTAGCCTCCTTTAATATTTATGTCGTTTTTGCACTTGATTATTTTACCAGATAGATTTATATAGAAAAACGGGCAAATATTGTTGCCCGTTTAAATGCAATTTATTTAGAAATAAGGTTGAGAGTGTCTCTTGCAATCAAAAGCTCCTCATTGGTAGGAACGACCCAAACCTGAACCTTTGATTTTTCGGAAGAAATCTTCTTCAATTCTCCTCTTGATTTATTAGCATCTTCGTCAATTTCAATGCCAAAGGAATCAAGATTTGAGCAAGCTCTTGCACGAACATCAGGAGCATTCTCGCCGATACCGCCGGTAAAAATAATAGCGTCAATTCCATTCATAGCAAATGCGTATGAACCTATGAACTTCTTAATCTGATAGCAGAAAATTTCACTAGCCATTTTTGCTCTTTCGTTACCCTGTTCAGCAGCAGCGGTAATATCTCTGTTATCAGAGCTTACACCGGAAATTCCAAGGAAACCTGACTGCTTGTTCATGTACTCAGTCATCTGGTCAGGAGTAAAGCCCTTTTTCTTTTCAACATAGTCGATAGCGGAAGGGTCAACTGAACCGCAGCGAGTACCCATTACAAGACCGTCAAGAGGAGTAAATCCCATTGAAGTGTCAACGCTTTGACCTGCATTTACAGCAGTAATTGAAGAACCGTTTCCGAGGTGACATGAAACAATCTTCAAATCCTTAGGGTCTTTGCCGAGAACCTTAGCGAGTTCTCCGGAAACGAATCTATGAGAAGTACCGTGGAAACCGTACTTTCTTACGTTAAGTTCTGTATAGCAGTCGTATGGCAGACCGTACATATAAGCTTTTCTTGGCATTGTTGAATGGAAAGCTGTATCAAATACAACGACCTGAGGAGTACCCTCCGGAAGAACAGCCTTACAAGCACGGAGCGCCAGAGCGTGTGGGTGATTGTGAACAGGAGCAAGCTCTGCAAGAGCGTCAATCTTGTCAATAACTTCGTCAGTTACAAGGCAAGTTTCCTTGAAAACTTCCGCACCTTGTACGATTCTGTGACCTACTGCCGAAACCTCAGCCATTGAGTCGATAACCTTGCCTTCGCCGGAAGTAAGAACCTCAACAAGCTTTTCAAAAGCCTCAGTATGAGTTGGGAAAGAGCAATCAGCCTCGATATTTCTTCCGTCGCCTGTCTTGTGGGAAATGTGACCGCCGATACCGATTCTGTCGCAGTTACCCTTTGCTATAACTGATTCGTCGTCCATATCAAGAAGCTGATATTTAAGTGAAGATGAACCTGCATTTACTACCAAGATTTTCATAAAATAAAAATCCCCTCTCAATAATTTTTGATACATAACTTAGGCAATACTACAATAGTAATATTGCCTTGACTTTAAGTCCGTAATATCATATACTATATAGTATATCAATTTATCGGAAAAATTTCAAGTGGTTAAGAGCTAAATATACGTATTGCACAATTTTTTGTCGCAAAAGTTACTGTAATGTAATATTTTGCAGAAAGGAAATATATGTTTACAACGGGAATAATAGCGGAATATAATCCTTTTCACAACGGGCATAAATATCAGATTGAACAAACAAGAAAAATGGGAGCAACACATATTGTAATAGTTATGAGCGGAGACAGCGTTCAGAGGGGTGAAACAGCGATTTTTTCAAAATATGAACGTGCAAAATCAGCTTTATCAAACGGAGCAGATTTGGTTATTGAACTGCCATGTCCGTATTCCTGCTCAAACGGGGAGGTTTTTGCAAAATCGGCAGTTTCATTGCTGGCAGGACTGGGAGAAAATGTGGTAAACGGTCTATCCTTTGGCAGCGAAAGCGGCGATACAGAAATGCTTATAAAGGCGGCTCAATTTTCGGATGGACTTAATAATTCTGAAATTTTGAAGAATTTTCTTTCTCAAGGCATGACTTATCCCCAGGCTGTTCACAATACTGCAAAAAAATTGCTTGACGTAAATCAAAGCAAGCTTTTTTCTTCACCTAACAACGTGCTTGGAATTGAATATATCAAGGCTATAAACCAGTTTGCAGGCTGGATTAAACCTATGCCAATCAAGCGAATGGCAGTTGAACACGATTCGCAGGATAAATCCGACGGCTTTGCCTCAGCGACGGAAATCAGGCGAATGATACGAAAGGGAGAGGACTATTCGGAATTTGTGCCGTATAAATTCTCAGGGAAATGCTCAATTCCCGAAATGCTTGATAAGGCTGTGCTTTTAAAAATAATGACAGCCTCTAAGAATGATGTTCTTAGTCTGCCCGATTCAAATGAGGATATTGCTAACAGGTTTCTGTGGGCGGTAAATTCTTCGCCGAAATCTGTGGAAGCTTTTATGCAAAGCCTTAAAACCAAAAACATTACTATGGCTCGTATACGCAGACTTATTCTGCACTTGATTCTCGGTGTAAAATCGGAAGATATTGTTCCCGTACCTTACGGCAGAATAATAGGCTTAAATAATAGGGGCAGGGAAGTGCTTGCAAAATCTGTAAACCGTAAAATTCCATATGGCACATCATTAAAAAAACTGGAAGATACAAGCGATTTCGCTAAGAGAATATCATTTCTTGAACAAAATGCAGTCCGTTTCAGAGAAATGTGCAGCAACGAACCATTCTCAAATGAATATAAGAAAAAAATTCCAATAACCTGAGTTTTT